>JAZKZP010000021.1:0-2665 GCA_045612715.1 Eubacteriales bacterium | reverse complement strand
AATGGTATATCAATAGACGGAGATACTTATTATTTCAATCCCGAGCAAACCCAGTTGACACTACAGATATTGGTTACAAGTATTTGTGACACTATCATAGAAATAGAATTCGAATATTTAAAAGAATGGCAAATAAAAGATAATCAATGGCATATTACGGACACTACAGTTTTTCTTGATAAAGATAATTGGATACTGTGGTCGGACGATGTATATGTTAATCAAGACGAATTGAAAAATAGTTCATATGTTATTGCTAAAACTATGAAATGGAGAGTTGTAGAGTAATTTTTATTTATTAAAGATTGTCGAGTCCCAATTTATTGAGCAAAAAAATTATACAAATACAAAATAGATTTGGGTGGGATATTGTATCCCACCTTTTATTATTCTATCGCAAAATCTCCACCCAAAAATAATCCCTTGTAAAGAAAAATACGAACCTTGATTGCACAGGGTTCGTATTATTCCTGTCTGGTGCAGATGAAGGGACTTACGAACCACTTTTGCGCGAGTGTTTGTGCTTCTCTTTAGTTTGTGGACGCAAAAGAGTGTTTGCAGGCAAACACTAAGGGTTCAAGATTTAATGTGTCAAGAAAAATCAAAAGAGGGGTGAACCCCTCTTTTGATTTTTGGTGCAGATGAAGGGACTTGAACCCATATGAAATTGCTTTCACTGGAACCTGAATCCAGCGCGTCTGCCAATTCCGCCACATCTGCATATTTAATTTTATTTCGGGGCGCCGCGCCCCGCGATACGGCTTGTAACATAGTCGCCTTGCTCGTCTTCTCTCGCAATTCTCCTTGTTCCTGCGCCTTCTCAAACTCGCTTCTTCGCCCACCGGGCGCGCTCGTTTTCGAAGCTGCCAATTCCGCCACATCTGCATTTGCACGTGTATTATTATATCATTTTTTTATAAAAAGTCAAGGTAATATCAATAATATTTGAATAAAAAAATCTATCAAAAAAGTTGCTTTTTTTCTCATTTTGTGTTAGAATGTGCTTTGTTATTGAATTTTATTTGAATTTTCAGGAGAAAAACATGCAAAACAAAGAATTTTTAGGTACTGAGCCGATTGGTAAATTGCTTTTTAAGTTAGCAATTCCGACCGTTCTCGCTCAGATTATCAACATGCTTTATAATATTGTTGACAGAATATTTATCGGTCATATCGAGGGCGTTGGTGACTATGCCTTGACCGGCGTTGGCATTTGTATGCCAATAATTATGGCAATTTCTGCCTTTGCGGCACTCATTGGAACGGGTGGTGCACCAAGAGTTTCAATTTGTCTTGGCGAAAACAAGCAAAAAGACGCAGAAAAAATACTTGGTAACTGCTTTTCATTGCAGATAATCGTATCAATAATACTCACAGTTCTCATTTTAATTTTCAATCGCGATTTGCTTATGGCTTTCGGTGCGAGCGAAAATACCATCGGATATGCCGTGGATTATATGAGCATCTATGCCATTGGTACTATTTTTGTTCAGCTCACACTCGGAATGAACAATTATATTACTGCACAGGGCGCTACCAAGGTTAGTATGATTTCCGTTATCATTGGTGCTGTTGCCAACATCGTGCTCGACCCGATTTTCATTTACGTTTTTGGAATGGGCGTTAAAGGTGCGGCTCTTGCGACCATCATTTCTCAAGCACTTTCTTGCGCTTGGGCACTCTACTTCCTTTTTGGAAACAAAACTATAATCAAAATTCGAAAAGAAAACCTCAAAATCGACCCCAAAGTTGTTCTTCCCTGCGTCGCACTCGGTCTTGCTCCATTCATTATGCAGATTAGTGAGAGTGTGATTTCGGTTTGCTTTAACTCATCACTTCAGAGCTATGGCGGTGACATTGCCGTTGGTGCGATGACAATTTTGACAAGCGTTATGCAGTTTGCAATGCTTCCGCTTCAGGGTGTAGCTTATGGCGCGCAGCCAATCACAAGCTATAACTACGGTGCAAGAAACAAAGAAAGAGTAAAGCAGTCCTTCTTCTTGCTCTTAAAAGTGAGCTTGACATATTCAGTAATTTTGTGGGCGTGCATTATGCTCTTCCCCAACGTATTTGCAAGTGTCTTCACAAACAAGCCCGAGCTTATTGAATTCACAAGTGGTGCGCTTCGCATATATTGCGGTGTGCTTTGTATCTTCGGTATGCAGGTTGCCGCGCAAATGACATTCATCTCACTTGGCAAAGCAGTTTCGTCAATTACAGTTGCAGTTGTAAGAAAATTCGTACTTCTTTTACCGCTTATTTTCATTGTTCCGCAATTTGTAGAAGACAAAACAATGGGAGTGTATCTCGCAGAGCCCATCGCGGATGCTCTTGCAGTAACATTTACCGTAATTTTGTTCGTGTTCCAATTTAGAAAAGCTCTTAAAGAGATGGATAAAATTTAATCTAAAAACCGCACCCACGGGTGCGGTTTTGTTTTGTGCAATCTTTCAAATTTTGATTTGTGGGGATGTTTATATTTCATTTCAATAAAACTAACTTTTGTAGGGACCGGCGTCCTCGGCGGTCCACAATAAAGGAAAAACATCAATTTTCGCGACTTTGTGCAAACAAAATCAAATTTTTTTATAAAAAAGTTACTTTATCTTTGAAATGGACCGTCGGGGACGCCGGTCCCTACAAGATTACTTATATTTTGAATTTG
>JAZKZP010000020.1:0-14769 GCA_045612715.1 Eubacteriales bacterium | reverse complement strand
CCCGCCCCTACGAATAGACAATATTATACATTGTAGGGGAGGCGTTTCGCCTCCCGTTCCAAACACAAACTAACTTTTTCTAACTCCCCAATAAATCCCAATTTACCATTTCTTCTCGATAACAAAAAGCACGCGCCTTATGGCGCGTGCTTTTTATATACCGAAGTCACCTTTCTAAAAGGGACCTTGTTGTTTAAGCTAAAAACATTAGTATCATTGAAATCAACACCATTGCCCCACCAATCCAAAGGGTTTCAAGGGGAACCAAGGCATCTTTTCTTTTTTCCGCTTTTTTGACCTTATATTCATAAAAATCACCGGATTTTTCTGTACTTCCCATTCTTTCCAACATACTTCTTGGAATGAAGAAGTTCAATATTGCCTTGGCACTAAATCCAAAGATGTCGAAAAATCCCGTCATACTGATTCGAATCAATATTCCAAAGCCCAAATTGAGCAAGCCTACGACGAAAAATCCGTCGGAAAGAGCATGGAAAAGTGATATTGTTACGTCCCCTAAGGTTGCACCGTATCTCGAAACTACGATCCAAACCGTAAGAGCAATGTCAAGGACTAAGAGAATACTTCTCTGAATCCATTTTTTCTTATTATCACTCATTTTTTATTTTAATTCCTTTGAATATTCGTTAAATTCAGCAGTATTACAATATACAAAGTGTCCGGGCTTAACCTCTCTGAGTGAAGGTCCTTCAACAGTGTAATCGTGAGACGCAAGAGGATTATAAGTAATTCTCTGTCTCTGCTTTTCATAAATTGGGTCAGGAAGAGGAATTGCAGAAAGCAATGATTTTGTATAAGGATGCAAGGGATTGCGGAACAATTCATCTGCGTCTGCAAGTTCTACGAGTTTACCGTAGTACATAACACCAATTCTATCAGAGAAATATTTAACTACAGAAAGGTCGTGTGCTACGAACAAAATTGTAAGTCCAAGTTCTTCACGAAGGTCATTAAGAAGGTTAATAACCTGTGCCTGAATTGAAACGTCAAGAGCAGAAACGGGCTCGTCAGCAATGATAAGCTCGGGCTCCATAATTACCGCGCGGGCAACACCGATTCTCTGCTTCTGTCCACCGGAGAATTCGTGAGGATAACGAGATGCGTGTTCTCTAACAAGACCAACCATTTCAAGCATCTGGTAAACCTTTTCGTCAATCTCCTTCTTGTCCTTCATACCGTGGATCACAAGACCTTCAGCGATGATATCGCGAACGGTCATACGAGGGTCAAGAGATGCGATGGGGTCCTGGAAAATCATCTGAATCTTTGTGATAAGATCTTTATCGCAATGCTTCTGGTCGTGAACTGCAGACTTAATTTCTGCCTTCTGTTCCTTGATGAATTCCTTTTTAGCTTCAATTTGTGCTTTTATAGAGTCAGCGGATTGTCCATCTGCACTCTTAAGCTGCTTTTTGAGAGCCTTAATTTCATCTTCTGCTTCTTTGATAGCTTTTTTATAAGAAAGAGTACCTGCGGCAACTCTCTGTCCCTTAAAATAAACGCTACCGGATGTGGGATTGTAGAGACGGATGATGGAGCGTCCTGTTGTGGTTTTACCACAACCGGACTCACCAACAAGACCGAAAACCTCGCCCTTGTGGACTTCAAAGCTTACGTCATCAACCGCTTTATTGAATCCAAAGTACTGACAAAGGTGGTCAACCTTAAGCAAAACTTCATGATTATTGTTGTTTTCCATTACTGTTTACCTCCTCTTGCCTTCATTCTTTCGATTCTATCAGTAACTGACTTGGGTGGCTGAACCTCAGGTGCATCGGGGTGAAGCAACCATGTTGCAGCCTCGTGTGTATCAGAAATTTTGAACATAGGAGGTTGCATTTCAAAGTCAATCTCAAGCGCATATTTGTTTCTATCAGCAAACGCATCGCCAACAGGAGGATAAATCATATTCGGAGGTGTTCCGGGAATAGCCTCAAGACGAGCATCTGTTGTATCAAGGTCGGGCATTGAAGAAAGCAAAGCCCATGTATAAGGATGTGCGGGTGAATAGAAGATTTCTTCTGCTGTACCGCATTCAACGATCTTACCTGCGTACATAACGGCAATTCTATCCGCCATATTAGCAACAACACCAAGGTCGTGAGTAATAAAGATAATAGAGAGCTGACGTTCTTCCTTGATCTTATTGATAAGTTCAAGAATCTGCGCCTGAATAGTAACGTCAAGAGCAGTTGTGGGCTCGTCACAAATAAGAATGTCAGGGTTTGCAGCAAGAGCAACCGCGATAACCATTCTCTGTCTCATACCACCTGAGAATTCAAAGGGATACTGCTTATATCTCTTTGCAGGCTCGGAGATACCTACTTCTTCCATAAGCTTGATAGCCTTGTGCTTAGCCATGCTCTGAGTTACCTTATAAACTGATTCAGAAGCATTGAGCTTGAAGAAGTCAATAAGAGCGATAGTTTCTTTAGCAAAGTCGCGTTCACTTGCCTTAGCAAGACGATTTTCGTAGTGTGCTACTAATCTTTCAACAACGCTTACGATATCCTTCTTTGCATCTTCAAGGTCGATAAGAGCTGCAGGGATAACCTTCCAGTCGGGAGTCTTACCTCTTGCAACGAGTTTATCAAATTTCTTCTGCTGCTTATCGTGTGCTTTTTGAGCTGCCTTGTTCTTAGGCATAGCCTCAAAATAGTTATCGATCGCATACATCAAACTTGTCTTAAATGTATATGCAATGGAGTCTTTGTTGATTTCAAGTTTATCGATAGATTCTTCAACTTCCTTGATTACAGCCTTTGCGCACGCATAGGTTGCCTTTTTATCCAAATTACCGGGAGCTGAGAATGTAGCGATAGAGTTACGAGCAAACTCAAGAGCTTCTTTCTTTTCCTTGTCATATTTGAGCGCACTATAGTGAAGTGCAATCTCAACTTCACGAAGGAAATTAAGCATAAAGTGCTCATCAAGATACTTAAGCAAGTATTCGTTGAGTTCTTCAACAGGCATTGTAGGAAGGGGCTGATCGGAGAACTTGAGATAGTAACCCATTCTGAAGAAGTCGGGTGCTTTTTTAGCGTGAGCTTCTTCAAGAATAGCCTTAACTTCTCTAAGCTTTGCTTCTGTAGCGCTGTAATCCTTCGCCTTATCGTCTGCCTTATAAAGTGCAGGAAGCTCTTTCACAAGCGCATTTATTGCGTCTGCTTTGTCGCTTACTACGTACTCGTGGCAAACCTTCTTGAGAAGGTCAACGATTTCTTTAACGTCATCCTTAGAATCAGCAAATGCCTTCTTTTCGATGTGGAAAAGCGCATCATCAACGAGAGGAAGCGCCTCTACTACTGACTGATATGCGTCGTTATAATCTCTTTCGAGTTCTGTGTGTTTAAATTCAAATGTGTCGAAGTCCTTGCACATTTTTTCAAGAACCTCGGCTGTTCTCTGTTCAACTGCCTTACCTGTGAGATTTGTGTATCCGCCTTCAGTAATAGCTTCAATCAATGTCTTCTTAAGAAGATCAAGAGTTGAGTTGAACGCAAGCTTTGAAGCCTTCTGTCTTGCCTTGCCCTTGAGAATCATAGCTTCTGTAAGCTGCTTACCTATTCTCATAATTGGGTTAAGTGAAGACATGGGATCCTGGAAGATCATCGCTATTTTGTCGCCTCTGATACGATAGAAATCTTCTTCAGTAATCTTAAGAAGGTCCTTACCGTCATAGATGATTTCGCCGGATTCAATAAGTGCATTCGCTGAAAGAATACCAAGAATTGACTTGGATGTTACAGACTTACCTGAACCTGATTCACCAACGATAGCGAGAGTTTCACCCTTGTGAAGGTCAAAGTTGATATTTCGAACCGCCTGAACCTTACCGTTCGCGGTTCTAAAAGATATTCTTAAATTTTTTACTTCTAATTTCTTTTCCATAATATTAGTCCTCGATTCCCTTCAATGATGGGTTGAACGCGTCGCGGAGACCGTTACCGAAGAGGTTAAACGAGATCTCAAGCAAAGAAACAAACAACGCAGGCCAGAAAATTACGTGTGGGAATGTTGCAAGCATACCATTACCATTAGCAAGCAATGTACCAACGGATGTCTGTGTTGAACCTTCGAGATTAACGATACCAAGGTATGTCAAACTGGATTCAGAGAAGATGACGCCGGGGATCATAAGGATTGAACCTGTGATAAGTGTACCCATAGCGTTGGGGAAGATGTGC
Organism: Eubacteriales bacterium; assembly: GCA_045612715.1. Classification (GTDB taxonomy): domain Bacteria; phylum Bacillota; class Clostridia; order Oscillospirales; family CAG-272; genus RGIG4608. The sequence goes on along the minus strand of JAZKZP010000020.1, from coordinate 10,561 downwards.
TTGAACATAAGTCTTGCGTCGCTAGCACCAAGTGTTCTTGCAGAAAGAACGTATTCCTGACGCTTAAAGCGATAGAACTGCATACGTGTTCTCGCCGCCATACCAAGCCAACCCGTTAAGATAAAGGCGAATACCATCGACCATACCGGACCAACCTTTGCAGCCAAATGCAACTGGAACAACGACATAACAACCATTGACGGCATACCGCCAAGTACGTCTGAAATTCTTTCCATTACCAAGTCGATAACACCACCGTAGAAACCTTCAATAGCACCGTAAATAGCACCGATGAAAAGGTTGATTGCGGAAATGCAGATAGCAAGAATAAGTGAGAATTTTGCACCGTTAGCAAGACGTGTCAAGATATCCTGACCCTTATCGTCTGTACCAAAAAGGAAACTAGCCTCATGACCGTAACGATAGTGGAAATAGTTAATAAGAGATACACGAACCTGATAGTTAATAGCTGTGGGCTCGCCGCTCATATCGCCACCTGCCCAAGTGGGAGAAACCAACGCATAAATATATGCACCGGGTGTATTCTGATCTCCACTTTCATAAGCGGGGTCGCTATCTATACGAAGGCTATTGTATGTGTAGTAGGGTTCATAGTAACCAAGTGTTTGGAATTTGGGCTGCTCATTTGTTGCGTAGCAAGGAATGAACTCGCCATTATCGTCAAATCTGGGGTTACCCTGCTTATCAGTAGCATACCAAACGTTAGCATCAGTATGCTTGCTTTCAGCAATAAGATACTGTTCTTTACCAAATCCAACTTTTTCTTTAAGAGAAGTATTTACCCAAGGATAAATTACTTGAACACCTGTTTCGTTCTGCCATTTCTGAATAGCAGCAAACTCTTCTGCAGTAAGGGGAATGGATGCCATACCCTTATTAAGGTAGCTGTCAACTCTAATGTCATAATATGTTATGGAATTTTCCTTATCTGCAACTATAGTTGTCTTTACATAAGGATCGCCATATTGTTTTGTGATAACAGTATCACCAAGCTCTTCTTGCAAGGCCAAGAGCATGTTATATCTGTTTTGGTTAACAGTTTCTCTTGATGTACCATCCCAAAATCCAGTGCCTTCAAAAAGCTCACACTTGGGAAGCAATTTGATATACTGCATGTTCTTTGTGTCGGTAAGAGATTGGGAATAGGTTGTTTCAGCAAACAAAGGAACAATAATTGCAAACAAAACAAGCAAAATAATAATGATTCCGGCAATAACCGAACTCTTATTCTTGCAAAAACGACGGAAAACGTCCTTTGCATAGCTCATTTGTTTTGTGTCTAATTTTTTATCACCCGTTTTACGATTGGGATCGGCAAAACGGAACTTTTCTTTTGGTATATTCAAATTAATATTTTCCATTATCTTTCTCCCATTCTAATACGAGGATCTACAAATCCATAGCTCAAGTCAACGATAATACCTGATGCAAGACCGATCAAAGTATAGAAGCTATTCATAAGCAAATAGAAGTTGTAGTCACGAGTGTTAATAGATTCAAGGTACAAAGGACCAACACCGGGGATACCGAATGTCTGTTCTACGATAAGAGAACCACCAATGATACCGATAAATTCACCAAGGATCATGGGGAAAATCGGAACCATAGAGTTTCTAAGCGCATGACGAACAGTAGCCTGTCCACGAGTAAGACCCTTTGTTCTTGCCAAAAGCATATATTCCTGTGTAAGAACCTCACAAAGCTCGGCTCTTGTGTATCTTGCAAGACCTGCAATAGTACCCATACCAAGAGCAAGAATCGGAGGAATGATGGACACGAACATTTCCCATGAGAAATAGTCGTTTCCGGACATCATCGTCAGTGGGAAGCCCCATCCTCCTGTCCACCTTATCAGCTGGTGACACAGTATATATTGTATCAGGAAACAATAAACGTAACCCGGAACCGAAATAAAGATCATAACGCCGGTTGAGATTAAATGGTCTTGCCACTTGTTTTTCTTAAGTGCGGCATAAATACCAAATAACAAGCCAATCGGAACTGCAATTAACATTGTGTAAATGTTAACAAGCATTGTAGGAGGAAGCTTTGTCAAAAATACATCCCAAACCTCACGGCCGATGTACATTTTTTCAGAAAGTCCCCAGTTACCACCAAGAAGAGTATGAGTAATAAATCTCCAATACTGTTCAATAAGTGGTTTATTATATCCCAAAGCTTCTCTTCTCATCATAATAATTCTATATGTGTCTGTACCGGGCTGAGCTGCCGGTGGTTCGTTAGGAAGAAGCTTAACGAGAATAAAGCACATTGAAATGATGATGAAGAATACGCAGAGCATCAAAACAAGTCTTTTTAATACGTATTTAAACATATTTACCCCCAAATATTTTCGCATTTCGCGAATATTTTAATAATTTTAGGCTTTCGCCAAAAAAGCAATTTGACTCTTTTCGAAGCAAATTGCACTTTAGTACGGCATTCGCCTTCGCAAAAACAGTACCAAAATGCAATTTTTTGAGCAAAATTACATTTTTTAATAGTTCATGCGGGTTATTTCGCCGAAAAAGCAAACCCCTTAAAATGCATAATTCCCCCCGAGAGCCGAGTGGCTCTCGGGGGATTTTTTTAGTTAGGTTTTGCTTAAATATTAATATGCAAGAACGCCACCCTGTTCAGCAACGTATGCATCCCAAGCTTCATCTGTGTAGTTGTATGTCATGTACTGGAGACCGCCACGGCCAAGACCGTAAACGTATTCCTGGTTGCCATACTCTACCTGATAACCAAGAAGAGAAGCAGAAGACTGATTGTGAGTAGGAATCATATCATACTGTTCAAGTACTCTCTTTTCAATAGCAGCAAGAAGACGAATTCTTTCTTCAGGTCTATTTGCGTTTGTACCGCAAGAGTAATCTTCAACGTCACCTGTAACCTTGCCATCTTCGCCAACAACCTGAACTTCGATTGTTTCACCACCGAGTGAGTAAGACCAGTCAAGAACGGATGCTCTGTATGTTGTACCATTGTCAGCTACGAAATCCATGTATTCAGCAGATGTATTCCAAGCAGCGTCATAACGGTAGTCATCTTCTGTGTACGCACCGATAAGACCGTAGGGGTTAAGCTGAGAACCACTCCAACCTACACCGAAGAGCATATCAACTGTGTTAGCCTTAAGAGCATCAGAGAATGCATCGCCAAGAGTAGAGTCGTTTGTGAATTCAAGCAAGCCCTGAAGCTTTGTGCCCTGAACTGCTTCTGTCCAGCAGTTTACAAGGAATGTGTAACCACGTGAGTAGAACTTAGATGTGTTGTTAGGTGTACCGATGTTGATGAGAATCTTATCTGTACCATTGTAGATACCAGCTTCAACAGCCTTGTCATAAGCCTGATTGAAGAGATTCTTAGCGCCTTCAAGGTTGTAACCTGTGATAGACTCGATAGCGTCGTCCTTTGTTGCGAACCACTTACCAGGACCGATCTGATCCTGAGAAATGCCCCAGAATGCAAGAAGAGCATCCTTAGCAGCTTCTTCTTCACGGTACATAACACCAAGATCAGGGTTAGAACAGATCATGTTGTTGAACAAACCGTAAGCGATAGAACCTGTTGGGTCAAGTGTGTTGATGAAGTTCTGTCTGTCGAGTGAGAAGGAAAGAGCCATACGGAATTCCTTAATTGTTATGATGGACTTATCGTAACCAGCATTATCCTTTTCCCAGTTAGCGAAAGCAGATTCATTGGGGTTAAGAGCGATGAACCATGTGGAAGCACCGTCTGTGTAGTAGATACGTTCAGAACCTGTGTACTGAGTGATGTAGTCAGAGTCAAGACCCTTAGAGTCAAGTTTACCCTGAAGGAATGCTTCCATAGCTGTTTCAGGAAGTTCATAGCAATCGTAAACGATTCTTGTTGTCATGTACTGACCTGCGCGAGAAGCGTCAGAGTAACCGTACCACATGGGGTTAGTTACAAGTTCGATCTTCTTGTCAAGCTCGAAGTAATTAAGCTTGTAAGGACCATAGGACATGAAGTTTTCAACGGATGTACCGTAAGTGTTTTTGTAGATACCATTGTCATCTACGCCTGCACATGCATCGTATGTGGGAATGTGAACGAGACCGAAGTCACCTGTAAGAGAGTAGTTAAGGTAGAAACCACTGAGCTCGTCTTCGATGATGATAACGAGTTCGTATTCAGATACTGCCAAAAGACCTACTGTATCCCAAGTTGTTACTTCGTATGTAGCTTTATTCAATGTCAAGTAAAGAGGGTTAGCACCGTAACCAGCGAACCAGTTGTTAAGTGCGTCCCAAGCTGCCTTCATTTCAGGATCAGCTTTGATTTCAGCAAGTGTCTTGCCTTCCATCTTTGCTGCAACTGCAGCTGTAAATGCTGTTCCGGCGAGATCGCCACCTTCAAGGTAAGCCGCTGTCTTAGCTGCGTCGTAAGATGCAGGGAAGCCATACCAACCTCTGAAGTAGATTTCCTGGTTGTCTGTTTCAGGGCTAGCAGGAGCAAGTCTGAATACAAGTACAGAGTCAAGGTCTTCAGAGTAGCTAGAGAATGCGCTGTTACCCTGAGCAGTAACAGATCTACCACCGTAGAAGTATTCTTTAGCACCAACAATCTTCATATCACCAGAGTAGAGAGAGTCTGCTCTGTGGTTGATTGCTGTAGGATCAAGGAGTCTCTTTGCAGATTCAACGAAATCATAAGCTGTGATGTGGTCGCCGTTTTCCCAATAGATATCATCACGAATGGAAATCTTCCAAGCTCTTGCTGTTTCTTCTTCATCGATACCCCATACGTCACCAACGTATTCAGCTGTAACGTCAACGGGCATCTGAGTTGCCATTTCAGGAACTACTACGAAACCTGTTCTGTCTTCGTTGTAGTCGAATGTGTAGAAACCAAGAGTTGTGTAACCGAGGATTTCGCCCTCAGTTGCTGTTTCATAGTCATGAGGGTTCCACATTGAGGGGAACTCTGTCATGTAAGTATTGTAAGTGTAGTTACCTGCTTTTTTAACAGGAGTCATGCAACCGGGTGTGTCGCAAAGGAAGTCACCGTCTGCGTCAACGTGACCGGGGCACTCAACGGGCTTCTGTTCTGTTGAAGGTGTAGTTGTGGTAGTTGTTTCAGGTGTATCATCTACACAAGAAGCAAGAACTGCTACACAAGAGAGCACCATAATGAGTGCAAGTGTGAGAGAGAGAATTCTTTTCATTTGTTTTTCCTCCAAATAAATTTTTGATATCATATATCCCAAACTAATTAACCCGTTTTTACGGCAACTAACGGTGTTAATCTTTTCGAATTTATGTATGTACTGATTATAGCACAAGGTTTTTTAATTGTCAACATTTTTTCACACACTTTTTTGTGTTTTTAATTTATATCTTACAAAATGTCACTAAAATATGTGTTTTTTTGATTTGTTTTTGTGCATTTTAGACAATGAGTTTGGATTATTTGTTGTTTTTGACCCCAATATAATCCATGTTTTTTGCCCGTTTTTAAAAATTTCCTTCATTATTATTATATATAGGCAAAAAATAATAACTTTTAAATCTAAAATCAAAAAATTAACACCATTAATATTTTGTTATATTTTTTATTATTTTTTTGTAAAATCTTGATTTTCAAGGTAATTTTTAATACTTTTTTGATATTTTGGGCAAAAACAAGCTATTTTTACCTGTTTTCGCTCTATTTTAGCCCCAAAAACGAGAAAAAATCCAATATTTACAAGGGATTTCTGGGTTTTTATTCCGATAATCACCTGTTTATTTTTGTTTTTGGCAAATCGGAGTTTAGTGAACCGTTCAAAAAACTTAGTTTGTCAACCACCACTCGGGCGTTACACACCGACAAAGCAATTTTTAAATCCATCCTTTCGCGCGCGTGCGCGCGCTCGCGTACGTATATATAAAAAGAAGAGAAGCCACACAGCTTCCCTTCTTTTTCATAAACCATTCGATTATTTGCAAAGCAAATGCAAACACTCCTCAAATTTTACACCATAAGGATGGTTTTCTCTATCTGGCATCGTCTGTTTAATGCACGCAATAGTGAAATCAACAGATTTTTGAGTTGCAGAGTACACATCATCGCCCTTTGTGAGCGCACCACAAAGCACGCTTGAGAAGATATCCCCTGTTCCATGGAAGTAGCAACTCATATTTTCACCGTACAAATAACGATATTCGCCACAATCAGTATCATAAGCCATAGCGCCATGACATCCGTCGCCATATTTTACACCAGTAATAACAACTTTTTTGATACCGAGAGCAACAAATCCGTCAACAAGCTCTTTAATATAACTTTCGTCGTATTCGCCCTCGTTTTTAAACTCTTTGCCAAGAAGCAAGCAAGCCTCAGTAATATTCGGACACACAACATCTGCGATTTTTACAAGTTCAAGCATCTTTTCAGGAAAATCCGCGGAAAATCCAGGATAAAGCTTGCCATTATCAGCCATCGCGGGGTCAACGAATATCATTGTGTTTTCATTTTTTGTCAATTCTATAAACTTAATTGTAGAATCTATCTGCTCGTAATTAGCGAGATATCCCGTATAAAGAGTATCAAGAGCGATATTTTCCTTCTTCCAATGCTCTGCGATAGGCAAAAGCTGGTCAGAAATGTCGCAAACCGTATATCCTGTAAATCCTGCAGTATGAGTGGACAAAACCGTTGTTGGAACGATGGCACATTCAACACCCATAGCAGAAATAACGGGCAAACTCACCGTTATAGAGCACTTTCCAAAACAAGATATGTCTTGTATAGTAGCAATTCTTTTCATCTATATATACCTCAATATAATAATTTCAAATTTTGATTTGTTGGGGAGTTAGTATTTTATTTTAATCCAAACTAACTTTTGTAGGGACCGGCGTCCTCGACGGTCCGCAATGAGGGATAAACTAATAACATCACGGCTTCACACAAATAAAATCAAGCATTTCTGAAATAAAGTAACTTTGCTTTTGATACGGACCGTCGGGGACGCCGGTCCCTACAAGGTTACAAATGTTTGTAAACAAAGTTTCTGCGAACACACCCATAAATCCCAATTTATCTACATTTATATGTAACACCGTGATATTTTATAATAAAATTGAATTTTTGTCAATAAAAATGGAAAAAATATATTGAAATTTTCAATTTGTTAATATATAATGAAAATACAAATTCTTTTTAGGAGGAAAAAATTATGGAACTTAAAGGATCAAAAACAGAACAAAATCTCAAAGCCGCTTTTTCAGGCGAGAGTGAGGCAAGAAACAAGTACACTTATTTCGCATCCGTAGCGAAGAAAGAGGGCTTCGAACAGCTCGCTGAAATCTTCCAAAAGACAGCCGATAACGAAAAGGAACATGCAAAAATGTGGTTCAAGCTCCTTGGTGGCATCGGTAACACAGAAGCTAACCTCAAGAGCGCACCAGAAGGCGAAAACTACGAGTGGACTGATATGTACAAAACCTTTGCAGAAGAAGCAGAAGCAGAAGGTTTCCACGATATCGCAGCAAAATTCCGTCAGGTAGCAGAAATCGAGCGCTCACACGAAGAAAGATACCTTGCACTTCTCAATAACGTTCAGATGCAGACAGTATTTGAAAAGGGCGAGCAGGTTATGTGGGAATGCCGTAACTGTGGTCACCTCGTTGTTGGCGCAAAAGCCCCCGAGGTTTGCCCCGTTTGCAACCACCCCAGAGCTTATTTTGAAGTAAGAAAGGCGAATTATTAATTTTCGTCACGTTGTTTCTTGCCTTTTTTAACAAAAAAGAAAGGTAAAAACACTACAATGAAAAGAATTATCAGAACAGTAAAACAGGATGAGCTTGAATCATCCGCACTCTTTGTAAAAAAAGTATTCACAGATAGTGAAAACGAGCAAGAAGGCACACTTGTCAGCAACCTTGTCCGTGAGATAAGAAGCAAAAAGTATTATTTGCCCGAGCTCGATCTCATTATGGTAAACGAAAACGATGAAATAATCGGGCTTACGCTCTTTTCACGCTTTCATATCGAGGGAAAATATGAGAATGAATTGCTCATTCTAACCCCCGTCGCAGTAAAAACAGAGCTTCAACGTCAGCACATTTCAAAAGAATTGATTGAATTTGGATTGCAAAAAGCCAAGGAGTTGGGCTATTCTGCGTGCATAGTCGAGGGAAATCCGAAAAATTATAATCCAAGGGGCTTCAAAACGTCTGCGCCTTACGGAATCCACGCCCACGAAAGTGTTGGACTCCCCGCGCCCGAATGCCTTATGGTATGTGAACTCAAAGAAGGCGCACTCGACCACATAAACGGCGAAGTTGAATACAGTTTTTATGAAACTTTAAGATAATTTAAGATAAAAACAAAAGAAAACCACCTCGCAAGAGGTGGTTTTATCAATGTTTTGCACTCTCCTCGTCCTCGCGCAGCTTTCTGCCGATTTTGACGAGTCGGGATGAGGCGAACAGCATAGTAGCTATGGCAACAAAAAGTATAGTCGCCCAATGATAATTATTTGTGAAAAACATAATTGCAGCAGTAATATAAAAAACCGCCGAAGCAATATACAACAATATTGCAGGTAAATATTCTTTTCTCATAGTTTTTATATTAGAATAGTCCAATAATTTCACCGTTCTCATCAACGTCAATCTTCTCTGCCGCGGGGATTTTCGGAAGACCGGGCATTGTCATAATATCGCCCGTGAGAGCCACCACAAAGCCTGCGCCCGCACTTACTTTAACAGATTTAATTGTAACGATAAATCCTTCGGGTGCACCAAGGAGATCTTTATTGTCGGAAAAACTATACTGGGTTTTTGCCATACAAACAGGAACATTTCCAAAGCCGATAGCCTCAAGGCGCTCAATCTGCGCCCTTGCCTCATCGGTAACGAAAATTCCGTCACCACGATATATATTTTTAACAATAGCTTCAATTTTATCTTCAATAGTACCCTCAAGTGAATATGAGAACGCAAAATTCGAGTTGTCTTCTTCGCAAAGTCTAACAACCTCGCGTGCAAGCTCCACTCCACCTTCTCCGCCTTTTGCCCAAACGTCAGAAAGCACTACATTCACGCCAAGTTTCTTGCATTTTTCTATTATAAATTTCACTTCATTGTCAGTATCAGTTGGAAATTTATTTACTGCAACTACGCAAGGAAGATGATATACATCCTTAATATTTGAGATGTGACGCAAAAGGTTGGGGATTCCTTTTTCAAGCGCTTCAAGATTTTCTGTACCAAGTTCAGTCTTTGCAAGTCCACCATGCATTTTAAGTGCGCGAATAGTCGCAACAAGCACAACGGCATTTGGTTTAAGTCCTGTCATTCTACACTTGATATCAAGGAATTTTTCAGCGCCAAGGTCGGCTCCGAATCCCGCCTCGGTAATCGTATATTTCGCAGTTTTAAGCGCCATTTTTGTAGCAATCACGGAGTTGCATCCGTGCGCAATGTTTGCAAAAGGTCCACCGTGAACAAATGCAGGTGTTCCTTCAAGAGTTTGAACGAGATTGGGTGAGAGTGCATCGCGCAAAAGCGCAGTCATAGCGCCAGCAGCCTTCAAATCGCCTGCAGTTACGGGCTCACCGTCAGTGTTATAAGCAACAATCATTCTCGAAAGGCGCGCCTTCAAATCTTCGAGGGAAGAAGCAAGGCAGAAAATTGCCATAACCTCACTTGCAACGGTAATATCATAACCGTCCATACGCGGAACTCCATCAACACGTCTGCCAAGCCCATCTTGAACGCAGCGAAGTTGACGGTCATTCATATCAACACAACGGCGCAATGTTATTCTTTCGGGGTCAATATTAAGTTCGTTTCCTTGATAAATATGGTTATCAAGCATCGCGCAAAGCAGATTGTTTGCCGCACCGATAGCGTGAAAATCACCCGTGAAATGAAGATTTATATCTTCCATGGGCACAACTTGGGCATATCCGCCGCCCGCCGCGCCACCTTTTATGCCAAAAACAGGTCCTAATGATGGTTCACGAAGTGCAGTAACCACGCTTTCGCCTAATTTCGCGAGTCCGTCGGCAAGACCGATAGTCGTGGTGGTCTTTCCCTCGCCCGCAGGAGTGGGAGTGATCGCTGTAACAAGCACAAGCTTTCCGTCGGACGCGTCCTTTTTCGAATCGAGATAAGAGAGTGAAACCTTTGCCTTGTGCTTTCCGTAGGGCTCGATGAATTTCTCATCAACACCCGCCACACGTGCTATATCGTATATATTTTTCATTTTGCAAAGCTTTGCAATTTCAATGTCCGTTAAATATGCCATCTTTAGTCCTCCTTTGAGGTTGTTTTTGTCAATTTGATTTCAAATTTTGATTTGTCGAGAAGTTAGTTAGAAAGGAATGATACTTTTTTCGAGAAAAAAGTATCCAAAAAAAGCTTTTTAAAAGAGCTTTGCGGCAAGATTTTGCGCAAATACGCCGCGCATATTATGATGGAGTTATCTAAAGTATGATTGGCGCGCCTAGCAAATTGCTTGTCGTCTTACGTCTCCATTTTGCTTCGCAAAAACGCAAATTGCCCATAATTATATACAA
>JAZKZP010000019.1:0-3533 GCA_045612715.1 Eubacteriales bacterium | reverse complement strand
AAGATTTTTACAGAGTTATTATTCAGAAATTGTTCTACTTTCTTATTAAACTTTTCTTCGGCAGGCATAAACATACAGTGTTTGTAAATCTCATATGTTTGTAAAATATCGTTCTTGTGAGTTAATTCTATTAGGTTCATTACGCGCACCTACAAATTCTTATTTATATGTGTATTTGAAAATCACCAAAATCAAAAATACCGTTACCATGTTGGAGCTTGTTTTGGCTGTGTATTTCGCAAAATGCATCGTAAATTCTATCGACTATTCCGTTGGGAATATTGATTTCGTGATGCGAAGGACATATTTTTTGTATGTCAAGCTTTCTGATTTTATCAACCGAATGCATAAAGTCAATCGGATTCGTCGATGGGTAGAATGCATCAAGGCATCCGCTATATATCAGATCTCCCGAATACAAGTATCCACGCTCTTTCTCATAAAAGCAACAATGTCCGGGAGAGTGTCCGGGAGTATGAAGCACTTGAAGCCTTCTATTGCCTAATTCTATAATGTCACCATCACGCATAGTGAATGAAGGCATACCTTGAAAAACTTGATAGCTCTCTATATTGAAACCGCTTGGAAAATCACACGGCTTTCGAGTAAGGTTTTCTTTGACCATTTTAAGAGGGATCGGAAACTTTTCGGATATCCAAGCTATCTCTTTTTCATGCACGGCAAAATCACGAAAATACTTGTGAGAGCCGATATGATCCCAATGAACATGAGTTGTTATCACGAGGACGGGCAAAGAAGTAATATTGTTAACAACGCTTTTTATATTTGCCACGCCTAAACCGGTATCTATTAAAACGGCGCGTTCTGTACCGAGCAATAAATAGCAATGTGGTTCTTCCCAGTGCCCATATTCACTTATTGCAAATGTTTCATTATCAATCTTTTCGATATGAAACCATTCCATAGCACATCCTCCCTCAAATTTGAATTATCAATCTAAATCAATATTAATCTCGTATTGGTCATCAATGAGAATAAAGTTTACATTATGCTTTTTCGCAAGGGCGAGGATTTCTGCATTATCTGCCAAAACGCTCTCAATGGTACACCATTCATCATCCAAACGATTTTCAATGACGTTTGCATATTTCTTTATGTCAGCAAAGTGATTTCTGATATATTCCTCACTCATTATAAGACAGTAATATTTGATGCTTTCAAGATATTTGGAGTCAAAGTCTTTCTGCCAATCAAATGGAATATAGCAACCTTCGACAATTAAGTTCTGATTATTCTCAATAGCAGTTTTAACCATTTCACGAACGATGGGCCATAAGTATGCGGTCAAATCCTTATCATCACTCATAGGCGTAAGTTCTGTATTACCGCTACGAATTAAACCCATTTTCAGATGGTCTATTGACAGGTATGGATATTTATATTTTTCAAGCAGTTTTTGAGCAAGTGCAGTTTTGCCTGTGTGCGATGCTCCTGTAATTAAAATAATCATTATCTCACCCACAAATTCTAGATTTTCGGTGAGTTTATTATATCACACTTTCGTAAATAAATCAAGGCGTAAGCCTTGTATATCTCGCCAAAGGCGAGTTATACATTCAATGATATACCAAGCGAGAATTTGCTTCGTCTTATGAGGTTTCCACAGGAAACGACGAAGCAATGTTTCGAACTCGATTCCACTTCGCTAACGCTTTCATCTGAGCACTACAACTGCATGGATAGTGATCGCGTATTTTCTTCTAAGGGTATTTGATAAATAATAAAAAACACCTTGTTTTTTAAAGCGAAAGGAATTATAATGATAATATCTTTTCTTACTAACAAAGGAGTTTTATTGTGGCATATAGCATTGTGTTTAAACCTATCGATAGTGTGGTGACGCTCCTGCATCCCACCCTTCGCGCATATCTTGAAATGGATTTTGAGGTGAGCGCAGAAATGGTGAAAAACACGCCGTCAGGCGATGCGGATAAGCAGGAATCATATTTGTATCTTGAAGGAGATGCAGACGGCTGTATTTTGCGTTTTTCAAAGCTGGAAACACTTACTCCGTATGCGGAGCGGGTTATTAAGGACAACAAGGTCAATCTCGCTACGCTGCTGCCTGATACGAAATATTACGCGCAGGTGTTTTCCACAAACGGAGAGGCTTGTTCGGAGAGGATAAGCTTTGTTACTGAAAACTGCATCGTCCGTCCGCTAAGGTGTATGGATGATGAGGGATTTGGACCCAGAAACGTAAGAGACGCAGGCGGTTATAGTACACCGTGCGGCAAAGTGAAATACGGTATGTTTTACCGTGGTACGCATTTGAACAATCGCTGGAACAATACGTATCGCATGACAGACGGCGTTCGTAGGATCATGGTAAAGGAGCTTGGAATCCGCTCGGAAATAGATCTTCGCGTCACGGGCGATGACGATTGCTATTATACGGAAAGTGGTGAAAAACCGGCTCAAACGGCGAATGAATTAGACGCTTCGCTGCCGTATTATAAGCTTCCGATGCCGACTTATGATAATATTTTCTCGAATGATGAGCGCAATAAAAACATTCCCGATATATTCCGCGTGCTTGGGAAAGCGGAAAACTATCCTGTGTATTTGCACTGTAACGCAGGCGCAGATAGAACCGGTACGATCGTTTTCCTGCTACATTGTCTGCTGGGCGTTGGATTTGCCGATGCTATGCATTGTTATGAAATGACCACGTTTTCGCCGCAAGGTAAGCGATCTCGCGCATACGTACAACAGAATGATAATGTGAACTATATTGCTATGGGTAAATTTTGTGAGAGGTTGCTTACCTACGGTGACAGCTACCAAACAGCAACAGAAAATTTTTTGCGTTCATTGGGGCTTGCAGATTCCGAAATAAATGCGGTCAGAGAGCTTTTAATCGAAAAAACATAATAAACAAGGTGACAGTTGGCTAAGGTGATCTTAGCCAACTTTTTTGTTGGCGACAAAAAAGAAAAAGACCACATTAAAGCGGTCTTATGGCCTCCCCGGCGAGAATCGAACTCACAACAGAAACTTAGGAGGTTCCCGTTATATCCATTTAACTACAGGGAGAAATGAAAGTTATTTAACAATATAAAATTTACAAAAATAATACCCCAAACTATACCAATTTAAATTTTATGACACGAAAATCACCAAATAATCAACAAAATCAAGCAAAATATATCAGTTTAGCGATTTTTCAACGGATAGAGCTAACCCTTATGAGGGGCTTATTATATTCCGCGCTCGTCGCATAGTCGTTGCGCGTCAGTCGCAAGCTTCTTCCTTCAACTCCTTGCTTTGGAGCGTATCGCGGCGTAAAAACAACACTCAGTTGTTTTTACTTGCTCACATTTAACTATGGGAGCATTAAATTCTTTTTAATTGATCATGTTAGTTTGTCTTTTATTTTGAAATGCGAACGTTACGCTCGTATATTCTACCACAACGCGAGTAAAATGTCAACTGATTCCGGAAGAAATGCTTGAGTTAAATTGTGGGGAAATTTACGAATTTACAGTCTTTTTTGTTAGAATATCACCCGG
>JAZKZP010000018.1:0-13022 GCA_045612715.1 Eubacteriales bacterium | reverse complement strand
AAATTACTTAAAAATCAAGGTTTTTCTTTTACAAGAAAGTCGTTAGTGTAAACTAAATGGCGTTCCCCTCATCCGTCAGGCATTCGCCTGCCACCTTCCCCTCAGGGGAAGGCTAACTGTTAGATAAATCAAAATTTGAACATTTCACAAGTTTTTTTGACAATACTATAGAAAAAATCACAAAAATATGTTATAATCACATAAATTCATCTCTACGGGAGGAAAATATGTTACTTTCAGCACTTCTTAAAAAAATTGAATACACTGAAGAATTTCTTGACCAAGAAATTAATCACATAACAAACGACTCCCGAGAGGTAAAATTGGGTTCTATTTTCGTCTGCATTAAGGGTTTTGCTACCGATGGTCACATCTTCGCCACAAAAGCATATAATAACGGTTGTCGCGTATTCGTTTGCGAACATCACCCAAAGCTTTTGCCCGAAGATGCGACTGTAATCATCACAAAAGACACTCGTCGAGCTCTTGCACTCCTCTCCTCTGCCCTTTATGGAGAGCCCTCAAACGACCTCATTGTAATCGGAATTACGGGTACAAAGGGTAAGACCACAACTGCACTTATGATTAAGCAGTTGCTTGATAAGGCAAATATGCCCGCAGGTTATATCGGCTCAAACGGTATCATTTACGGAAGCACGAAAATTGATGCTACCAACACCACTCCTGAAAGCTATAAACTACAATACTATATGCGAAAAATGTTGGATAGCGGTATGAAAGCTGTGGTTATGGAGGTTTCATCCCAAGCTCTTAAATTAAACCGTGTGCTTGGCATAAAGTTTGACATCACTCTCTTTTCAAATCTCTCTCCCGACCATATAGGTCCAGGTGAACACGAAAGCTTTGAAGAATATTTTTCTTGTAAAAAAACACTTTTTGATAATTATGAAAGCAAGGTAACTATCGCTAATGCCGACGATGAATACTCTCCAAAAATTCTTGCCGATTGCAAGCACGAAAAAATATTTTATTCGATAGATGCACCGTCTGACGTAAGAGCCACAAGCATCTCACTGTGCAGAAGTAACGAAATTTTGGGAATGGCATTCGATTGCCATATCAATGGTAAAAAAATTCCCTGCGCACTCTCCATCCCGGGTGAATTCAACGTTCACAATGCGCTTGCCACCCTTTCAGTTGCCAATGCGCTTCACATAGATATGGATTTTGCCGCCAATACCCTTTCAAAAATGAGTATAGATGGTAGATTTGAAACACTTGTTTCACCAAATGGTGCGTGCTTCGTCATCGACTATGCTCACAACGGTCTTAGTTTAAAATCAGCACTTTGCGCATTAAGTAAATATAACCCCAACCGACTTATCTGTCTTTTTGGCTCGGTTGGTTGCAGAACACAGGTGCGTCGCGCACAAATGGGCACAGTTGCTAGCGAATATGCCGATTTTTCAATTCTCACCTCGGACAACCCCAATACAGAAAATCCACAGGCAATAATTGATGAAATTGCAGCACGATATCCCTCCCCCGACTCATATATCTCTATTCCCGATAGAAAAGAAGCAATAGAATATGCCTTTAACATCGCTAAAGATGGTGACATAGTTCTTCTTGCAGGCAAGGGACACGAAAAATATCAGCTTATAAACGGCAAAAATGAATATTTTTGCGAACGTGAGATACTTGAAAACTGCATAAATACAATTATAATTTCAAATTTTAAGGAGAACTTATGATAAAAAGTAAAAAAATACTTATCCCGCTATGTATTGTTTTTGCTCTTGCCGAAATGCAGTTAAGCTACATAATTCAAACAACGCCACCACCCAACAATTGGGATTTTATTGCAGTAACTTTGGCATGTGTATTTTGCTTTTTATTTGTTGAAAAATCAACGTCATACATTTTCACTCAACTCGCTTTGTTATTCACCGTTGGCGCTGACTATTTTCTCACGTATGAAAATAATTTTGATCAGCTTTCGGGGATGATTCTATTCTCTTTCGTTCAAATATTCTACTTTTTAAGATTATTCTTTGAGGACGAAAACAAACAAAGAAGAAAAATACATCTTTTCGGTAGAATTGTTGCATCAATAAGTGTATTGATTACAACAAAAATAGTGCTTGGCGATTCTGTAGATGCCTTATCCTTGTTTGCAACGTTTTACTATTTTAATTTACTTTTAAACCTGTTTATGGCATTTATTCAAGCCAAGGGCATAAGCTTTTTCGCCTTGGGATTGCTTTGCTTTGCCATTTGCGATCTCTTCGTCGGATTTTCTGTTATTAGTTCATATATGGATGTCAGCAATAGCGCCATAGCTCAATTTTTTATAAATCCCGGATTTAATGGAGTGTGGGCATTCTATGTTCCCTCACAAATACTTCTTTCAATGAGCTTGTTGCCAAAAAGAATAAAAAAGAGAGTATGAATTTCATACTCTCTTTTTACATTCAAATTTTGATTTATCGAATAGTTACAAAGGAACAATCGCTCAAGCCGCTTGGGCTCCCACTTTTAAAAAAGTGGGGCAAAACTATCGATTGGGATTGTGGTAAGAGTTCGTAAATTTTCGAAATTCCTGACGGAATTATCGGTTTTGTAAGCACATTTCCGTTCTTACGTACAAGTACGACGAACTAAATTGTACTTTCAAAACTACGAAAATAACTCCGTTGGAGTGATTTTCTAAAATTTACTTTATTTGAGCATATAGCTTTTGATAACTATACGTCTATTATTTGTAGTAGCAAATTACAGATTTTCGAGCCGCCTGTTAAAATGGCGAGAAAATCGTTATGTGTTGTGTAACTTAAATTACACAACACAATTTGCACAAAATCTTACCGCGAAGCTCTATTAAAAAGCTTTTTTGGATACTTTTTTCTCGAAAAAAGTATCATTCCTTCCTAACTAACTTCACCTCGATAAACCCCAATTTATCGAACAAAAAAACCACCATTTAGGTGGTTTAATTTGTTTACATTAAATCAGAGCCGTCCTCTGGGATAACTTCATTTACTGCCGCGATGGCACATTCAATCATATCGTCCGTAGGTTCAAGAACAGTTATTCTCTGCATCCAAAGACCGGGTGCTGAAAGAATTCTTGTTATCTTGTTGTCGGTCTTGCCTGCAAATTTGATAAATTCATAGCCAAGTCCCATTGTCAAAGGAAGCAAAAGAATCTTTATAGCAGTTCTTACAAGTGAAGGAAGCCCTGCGGGAATAAGCAAACCAATGAACACACCAACAATTACCATAACGATAAGGAATGAAGTTCCGCATCTTGGGTGGAATCTTCCCTGCTTTTTAACGTTTTCAACTGTGAGCTCAAGTCCTGCTTCATAGCAGAAAATAGTTTTGTGCTCTGCGCCGTGATATTGGAATGTACGCTTAATATCGTTCATTCTTGAAACAAGAGCCATATAAGCAACTAAAATCACAATTTTAAGTATTCCCTCAAAAAGAGATTTAAGGAATGCCTGTCCTTTAAGTACGGGCAAAAGCATTGCAAGTAAATCATAAATAAGTGTGGGAAGGAAGATGAAAAGTCCAACTGAAAGGAAAACACCAAGAACTGCAGAAACCACTCCGACAACCGCCATAAGTCCCTTACTGTTTTCCTTTTCGTTTTCATCCTCAAAGCCCGCAATTTCAGCAGATTTCATAAGAGATTTGTAACCTGTAATCATAGAAGTTGCGAAGTTAAAAACACCACGAACAACAGGAATTTTCTTTAATTTGTCAATAAGACCGGGCTTTTTGCCTTCGGACTCGTTGTCCCACTTTTCAAGCACAATTTCGCCCTGCGGATTTCTAACCGCCATGGCAGTCTTTTTAGGACCACGCATCATAATGCCTTCAATAAGCGCCTGACCGCCAATTGAGGTCTTTTTAGCAATACAAGATTTGTTTTCTGACATATATACTCCATTCTTGCATAAAATATGCACGATAAATTACTAATAAAATATTATAATACAAATTTATGAATTTTTTGTTAACAAAACACATGGTAATAAAATTATGTACCATTTTTCAAATTTTGATTTATCGAGGAGTTTATATTTGATTTTAACAAAAACTAACTTTTGTAGGGACCGGCGTGCTCGACGGTCCGCAACGATGGATAAACACATAATAACACGGTTTCGCACAAGCAAAATCAAGCATTTCTGAAATAAAGTAACTTTGCTTTGGATATGGACCGTCGGGGACGCCGGTCCCTACAAGGTTACAAATATTTGTAAACAAGGTTTGTGCGCACACACCGATAAATCCCAATTTATCAATTAAATTCAAATAAAAAGCCCGACTCAAAAAATCGGGCAATAAATTTATTTTTTGTCGTATTTAACAAGTACGTTATTGATTCTATCAACGGGGTCAAGAAGACGACTGATAGTATCATCGTGATTAAGTGTATCAATAAGGAATGCAACATATTTGCACATATTAACCTCGCACCACCACTCTTTTTCGTGGAGCTCGGGTTTGTGATATACAAGGTTTGTTGTGAAGATCTTATCAATAAGTCCTTCTTCATACGCCTTATCGAATCTTTCAAATCCGCTTGTGAAAAGACCGAAAGTTGCAAAGTTGAATATTCTCTTTGCTCCCTTAGCCTTAAGCTGTTTAGCAACATCAAGCAAAGATTCGCCCGAAGCAATCATATCGTCTACAATAATAACGTCCTTACCGTGAAGGTCAGAACCGAGATATTCGTGTGCTTCAATGGGATTTCTGCCGTTTACAATAATTGAATAGTTACGACGCTTATAGAACAGACCAATATCAATTCCAAGCACGGATGAATAGTACATACATCTCTGCATAGCACCTTCATCGGGAGAAATCATAACGAGATGATCCTTATCAACAACGATGTCGGGCACGTTTTTAACAAGCGCCTTAATCATTTGATATGTGGGCTGAACGTTGTCAAATCCACTAAGAGGAATAGCATTATTAATTCTTGGATCGTGAGCATCAAATGTCAAGAAGTTTGTAACGCCCATAGCAATAAGCTCTTGAAGCATAAATGCACAGTCAAGGGATTCGCGTGAGCTTCTCTTGTGCTGGCGACCCTCATAGAGCATAAGCATAATAACAGTAATTCTTCTCGCCTTACCCGCAATAGCAGCGATAACGCGTTTAAGATCGCAATAGTGATCGTCGGGACTCATAGGCACCTGCATGCCATACATATTGTAAGTTACACTATAGTTGAAGCAGTCAGTGATGATGTAAACATCATCTCCTCTAAGAGTCTGATGGATAACACATTTAGCTTCACCCGTACCGAAACGTGGGCACTCGTGGTCAACAACAAAAGATTCTTCAGCTTCTGATTTTCTCCACTCTTTAAGATAAGCATCAACTTGGTCAACGAACTGTTCGCAGCCCTTCATACCAATTACGCGCAATTCACCGTAAAGTTCTTTTTTCATAATGGTCATTCCCCCATAATTATCAAAATTACTCCTTATTATAACATAAACACCTATAACTTGACAAGATATTTTTGATAATTTTTGTGATTATTTTAGTTTTTTATATCCACTTGCAGGATTTT
Source organism: Eubacteriales bacterium (assembly GCA_045612715.1). Classification (GTDB taxonomy): domain Bacteria; phylum Bacillota; class Clostridia; order Oscillospirales; family CAG-272; genus RGIG4608. The sequence continues at coordinate 7,463 of JAZKZP010000018.1, read as the reverse complement.
ACTCATAATTGCAGATTTTGATTTGTTGCGCACGTTGTTTGCACCGATAAATACCAATTTATTTCTATTTCAACTCAACAACGGTTACACCACCGTCGCCCTCGCCATACTGTCCAATTCGGAAAGTTTTAATACGACTATCACGACGCAAGTATTCCCAAAGCGCCTTTTTGAGCGCGCCCGTTCCCTTTCCGTGAATAAGTCGAACTGTATGATAACCGACAAGCATTGCTTCATCTATATACTTATCAACCTTGAGCCATGCCTCGTCACCCATCATACCACGAAGGTCGATTTCGTCCTTACAATTACGGCTGACAGTTGCCTTATAATCTCCAGCCTTACTCTTTTTGCCGGATTTATCAATAAACGTTGCTTTGTTTTCAATAAGCTTAAGGTTTTTAACTTTAGTTTTTGTCTTAATAATACCTGCCTGAACAGTAACATTTCCGTTCTTATCAGGATTATCAACCACAAATCCTGTTTTGTCGATGTTAATAATATAAACCTCATCGCCAATCTTAAGTGGACGAGGAAGCACGTATTCCTTATCTACCTTTTCTTCAACGGGGTTGTACTTATCCTCGTTTTCACGAAGATAATCGCGCATTTTTCTGCGTGCCTCGTCAACTGCATCGCCAAGTCGCTCGCTATCTCTCTGCTTTCTGACCTTGTCCATTTCAGAGAGAATGTAGTCACTCGATGCCTTTGCACTCTGCACCATGGCATTCGCCTTTTCGCGCGCTTTTTCAAGTTCACGCTCGGCTTCGGCAAGTTTTCGATTTAAGAGCTTTTCATTATCCGCCTTAAATCTTTCGTATTCAACACGAAGCTCCTCGGCTTTTGCTCTCTCGCTTTCCATCTGTATTCTGCTCTGCTCGAGCTTTTCAATGACCGTTTCAAAGTTTCTGTCATCATTTCCAAGGAAGGTTTTCGCGCGTTCAACGATGGCTTCATCAAGTCCAAGCTTTGTTGAAATTGCAAACGCATTTGACTTACCAGGTGTACCGATAATCAGCTTATATGTGGGTTTAAGAGTTGCCACGTCAAATTCACAGGACGCATTACAAACGCCCTTTGTTTGAAGTGCGTATGCCTTAAGCTCGGCATAGTGAGTGGTCGCCATACACATAGCGCCCTTTTCTCTCACTGCCTCAATAATTGAGTGAGCAAGCGCAGCGCCCTCAACGGGGTCAGTACCTGCACAAAGCTCGTCAAAAAGAACTAAACTTTCATTTGTAATGCCGTCAAGCATCTTCACGATGCTCACCATATGTGACGAGAAAGTAGAGAGCGATTGCTCAATGCTCTGTTGGTCGCCGATATCGGCAAAAATGTTATCAAAAATACAAATCTCGCTTCCCTCGTCGCACGGAATATGCAATCCCGATTGCGCCATAAGTGCGAAAAGTCCCAAGGTTTTAAGTGTTACAGTTTTACCACCCGTGTTAGGACCTGTAATTATAAGTGTATCGTTGCCATCGTCAATTCGGAGATCTACGGGCACAACCTTGTCCCTATCAATAAGGGGATGGCGAGCACGTTTAAAATTGACAGTTCTTCCGCGTGAAATTGCGGGGGAAACACCGTTCATTCTCTGCGAAAGAGTCGCACACGCAAAGTAGAATGAAATCTCGGATATATTTTGATAGTCAAGCCAAATTGCTCTTGAAGCATCACTTACAAGTGAGGACAATTCTGCCAAAATTCTCTCAATTTCGTGCTCCTCACGGCTTTGAAGCATACGAAGCTCGTTGTTAGCTTCAACCACCGATGACGGCTCAATGAACATAGTAGCACCCGAAGCACTCGTATCGTGCAAAAGTCCTTTTACGTCATTTTTACACTCCGCTTTAACGGGTACAACGTAACGTCCGTTACGCATTGTAACGATATTTTCCTGAAGATATTTTGAATGTGAGCCAACGCTCATATACTGCTGCAAAATATCCTTAATTCTATTGTTTTCGTGACGAATTTTTCGTCTAATCTCTGCAAGTGCAGGACTTGCCTCGTCAGCCATCATATCCTCGGAAATAATGGAACGGGAAATTCTCTCCTCAAGTTTTCTGTCAGGAATAAGACGGTCAAAAATCTCATCAAGGCAAGTATCAAAGAGCTTGTTGCCGTTGATATAATCAATGAGCATTCTTGCAGAACGCAAAACTGCCGCAACGTCAAGAAGCTCTCTCATTGAAAGAATTGCTCCCTTGTCCGCGCGTTCACAGGTTGCGCCAACGTCTTTGATATTAATAAACGTCGGCATACCCTTGGCATTTGCCAAACGACAAGCGTCAGTTGTTCTGTTTTGACGTCGAACAATTACAACGGGGTCACTCGTCGGCTCAAGCAACAAAGCCTTTGTTTGTGCGCCCTCTGTCATTGAGCATTCTGCGAGCAATGCTTTAATTTTATCAAATTCAAGTGTTGAAAATAAGTTTTCTGAATATTTCATAATTTTCCTTATAAAATTGAGTAATACAAATCAAGTGAATCAAAACTGTGTCCAAGATGGTGAAGGAGATATTCCTCACACGCCTTTGAAAAGGTTTTCATATCCTCGGCCTCGCTCAAGGTAAATGAAAATATCTTTTCGCTCGGTGCACCTATCGAAAATCTAATTGCCGTGCGTGAGGCAGGAGTCAAAGGAATAAGCACATTTCTTTCTCTTATATCGTCATAGCTCAAGGACAAATTCCTTTTAATAATCTCACCGCGCTTATTAAGGCAATCAGAGCAAATGAGCGCACCGTTCATAATATCAAAATATGTATTCTCGGCATCTTCCGTTTCGCATCTCTCACAGTAGTCGAGATTTGGGCAATAACCCGAGATTGCTGCTGCGCGTATCTCATAAACTGCTTTTATTTGTGCAAGTGGACGCAGATTATTCATTATCGCAAAAAGTGTATTGAGCGTCAAACGAAGCATATCACTTGCATCAACAAGCTCACCCGAAAGCTCGTTTGCTATGTCGCAAATGTAGGTCGCAAGAAAGAGCTTTTCAACGTCCTCACGAAGATTATAGAAAATCTCGGTACTCGAGCCACCTTTAATCCACGCTATCGCACTTCCCTTTTGATTTAATTCAAAATTGGCATAAACGAATGGCTCGGTGATATTCTTTATTTTGCTTTTCATTGAGCGCGCGCCCTTGGCAAGTACAACCTGTTTGCCATCATGAGTCAGTATTGTAACAAGCTTGTCATTCTCGCCATAATTCTGCGATTTTATAACAAGACCGTCAACTGTACTGAGCATTTTATCACCGTCCTTTCGTAAATCTTTGAATCATAATTATAAGCATATCGCACTTCGCTACCACTCAGGATGACACGTTGAAGTGAACTTCGTTTTTAATTTATGATTTTTTCTTCTATCAACTTGGCTACAAACTCGTCCGACAGTTGATAAGCCATATCATAATCAACGCAATACCAAACACTATCTATTAAATAAATATTCTTCATAACCTTTATTTCAGGTATATCTTTCATATAAAAATTAACTACTGCACCTTTAGCACATCTCTTGCTTGCTTCGTGATGGTCATAATCAATCTTATCCGTAAAAACAAAAGCCGATTCAAACTTAAACTCAAAAGAATTATCATTCAAAACGTAAACAATATCATTATGATATAAATCATCTCTTAAATACACATTACGTCCATGCCCATCCGTTATGAAGCTTGGATTATCAACTAATGGCGCAAAATATTGAGTAGCGGGAAAAAGCGGCCAATTACTCCTCATCCCAAGGAAAATATAATCCCCCTGCATAGTCATTCGGCAATCGTTATTGATTTCCCAAACACAAACGTATTTATTGCCTTTATAAATAAACGTGCCCTTTTCTTCACCGTAAGAAAAACCTTCTATGGGCTCCATCAATTCACCTGTAATACCATAGTTTAACAATTTAATGACTTGACATGAGGTTAATGAAAAACAAAATAAAATCAATACCAATGTTACTAATAATCTTTTCATAGTAGTGCTCCTTAAATTGTTTTTATCGTAGGGGCGCACCATGTGCGTCCGCTTTAAAACAAAACTAACCTTGTAGGGGTCGACGTCCCCGACGACCCGTTACAAAATCTCACTAACTTTTAACACCAAAACTCTTTAGCCGCTTTTCTTTGCCACAAGAGGCACAAAGAAAAGCTAACAAAAGAAATGCCGTTTCGCCTTCGCGGCGAGCGCCACTACGCGTGGAGCGCCACTTTTGAAAAAGTGGACAAAACAATCCATTTGGATTGTGCTAACAATGTGCGTTATTCCTCATCGTGATAACCGAAGTTACCAACTGTTTTTGCACTTTCGCGCCAATTTTCTTTAACCTTAACCCAAAGGTTGAGATATACCTTTTTGCCGAGCAGTTTTTCAAGGTCCTCACGAGCATATGAGCCAACCATTTTAAGCTCTTTTCCGCCCTTGCCGACGATAATTCCCTTATGTGATGCCTTTTCGCAGAAGATTTCTGCACGAATTGTCACCATTGTGGGTTCGTCACGGAATTCCTCAATAACAACGGCAACACCATGGGGAATTTCTTTATTAAGAGTTCTAAGTATCTTTTCACGAATAATCTCCGCAGCCATCTGACGAATGGGCTGATCGGTTACGATATCATCGGGGAAAAACCATTCGCTTTCGCCAAGGAACTTTTCAAGCTCACTCATAAGAGCATCAACCTGCTCGCCCTTCTTTGCGCAAATCGGCACAAAAGCATCAAAATCGCACTTTGAAGCGTATGCAGTAATTGTCTGCGCAATTACATCTCTTGTATAAAGGTCAACCTTATTAAGCGCCAAAATTGCAGGAACACCACTCTTTTTAACGTATTCGATAATATTTTCTTCAACCTTGCTAATTTCCTTGCCCGCATCAACCACAAGCACAACTGCATCGGCGTCGTGCATTGAGTCGTTCGCAGCCTTTACCATAAAATCGCCTAAAGAGTTCTTGGGCTGGTGAATACCGGGAGTATCAAGGAAAACGTACTGATCCTCACCCACGGTGTGAATGCCAATAATTCTATTTCTTGTGGTCTGTGGCTTCGACGAAACGATAGCCACCTTTTCACCCAAAATTCTATTCATAAGTGTAGATTTACCTACATTGGGGCGACCTACTATTGCTATAAATCCTGTTCTTTTCATATTTCACCTTTAATTATTATTGTATTTTGTTTTTGTTTTGCAATAAGGACATTTAGGATAGTCCATATCGTATTCTTTGCCACATTTTTTGCACTTGATTTGAGGAAGCTCGTCTTCACTCTCAACTGTAAGATGCATATTTAGTTGGTCCTCAAGATAATTTACTCTGTCAAGAAGATCGCCAACAGTATATAGAGCCAATCCTAATACTATTCCACCAGAGGAAGCAATCAATACTATCAAAGCGCCCTCATCACCGATGGTTACAAGACTCGCTATCGCAATCAGCAAAGAAACCGATAACATTATGATTGCAAATATTCTAAAAAGTTTTGCCATGTTTTTCTCTTATTTAACCGAAAGCCCAAGGCGTTCCATAATATCGTTTTGTCTTCTTCTCATATCTGCATCGTCTTCTTCAGAAAGTTCATGGTCATAGCCGAGAAGATGGAGCATTGAATGTGCGGTAAGAAATGCTACTTCCCTCTCAAATGAATGTCCAAACTCGTTTGCCTGCGCCATTGCACGCTCAAGAGATATAACTATATCCCCAAGATTGTGGCAAAGCTCGTCAAAGAAGGGTTCTTCGCTCTCGCCCTCATAGTCAAGCAAGGGGAAAGAAAGCACGTCCGTGGGCTTGTCCATACCTCTGAATTTATTATTCAACTCGCGAATTCCCTCGTCATCAACAAAGGTAACAGAAACCTCTGCATCATTTTCCATTCCCTCATAATCAAGGGTTTCAAGAATTGTGCGACGAATAAGCATTTGGAGCTTATAGTGAATTCTGTGTTTTTTCTGATCGTTTTCAAAATAAATCTTAAGACTCATAATTTACCTCTTATTTTCTTTTAAAACTTTTCTGCTCATTTCTGCGTTTTTCGGCATTCTCTTGAGCTTTTTTCTCAAATTTATCGTATGCAAGGATTATCTTCTGCACCAGCTTATGACGAACAACGTCCTTGTCAGTAAACTGATGAATGTGAATATCCTCAATGTCCTGCAAAATGTGTGTTGCGATAGCAAGACCACTCTTTTGACCGTATGGCAGGTCGGTCTGCGTAAGGTCACCCGTGATAACCGCCTTTGAATTAAATCCAAGACGAGTCAAAAACATCTTCATCTGCTCGGGAGTCGCGTTCTGCGCCTCGTCCAAGATAATAAAGCTATCATCAAGCGTACGTCCACGCATATAGGCAAGCGGAGCAATCTCAATAACCTGCTTTTCAAGCTGTCTTTGATAATTTTCAACACCCATCATATCATAGAGCGCATCGTATAAAGGACGAAGATATGGGTCAATCTTGCTCTGCAAATCGCCCGGCAAGAAACCAAGCTTTTCACCTGCTTCAATAGCAGGACGAGTCAAAATAATTCTTGACACTTGCTTGTCACGAAGCGCTTTAACAGCCATCGCAACTGCAAGATAGGTCTTACCCGTACCCGCAGGACCAATGCCGAAAACTATCGTATTTTTCTTAATTGCGTCAACGTATTGCTTTTGTCCAACTGTTTTGGCCTTAATAGGTTTTCCCTTGCTTGTGACGAAAATGCAATCGTCACCGAAATTAGCACTTAATGCCTCACCGTTGCCGTCCCCAACCATTGAAATGGCATAGTCAACGTTTTGGTCGGTGATATCTGCGCCATTATTTGCAAGATTTATAAGGTGATTTACCACTCGTGAAGCAAGTGCAACCTCGCCCTCGTGACCGTCAATCACGATTGCATCGCCCTCGCTCGCACGACGATTAGAAATTCGCACGTCAAACGCGCGCTCGATTGCCTTGATGTTACAATCAAAGCACCCGAACACTCGGCTCGTTATTTCATTACTTTCAACGTTAATAATTACTTGACTCATTTTTACCTCATAGTTAGAAGTTAGTTTATATAGATTGTTCTTTTTCGAGAAAAAAAATTAAATTAATTTTATCCGTAGCCGTTTACATTCAAATTGTGATTTGTCGCGCACCATGTTCGCACAAACCCACCTGTTGTTTTGCGTCGCTTTTTCAAAAGCGACCGCTCCACGCGCAGTGGCGCCCGCCGCGAAGGCGATACGGCATTTCTTTTTGGGAACTTTTTCTTTGTGCCTCTTTTGGCAAAGAAAAAGTGGATAAAAGAGGAACAGTCGCTATAGTTAGTGGCTCTATTCTTAGATACGAAAACTTGTTAGACGCTTTTTCTTTTGAGGAAGTAGCCCCAAAGAAAAAGCTTTGCAAAAAGAAAAGGGCGATGCGCTCGAGCCGCGCGGCTCTGCTACGCGCAGGGCGCCACCTTTGAAAAGGTGGACGAA
>JAZKZP010000017.1:0-2534 GCA_045612715.1 Eubacteriales bacterium | reverse complement strand
AAATTTTTTGTCATCAAAAGCTCTTGATTTCTTTTTGGTTTAGAGTTATAATACAGCAAAGTCCGTACACATCGCACGTATATTTCTTAACACGGGTACGATCTGTTAATGGGGAAAAGATGTTCTCTGAAACTCTCCATTTTCCGTTTTTAACTGTCCTTCAAGGTTTGACCACATAACTGACCACAACAGGAAATGTTCTGTACGGAAATAACGGAAACAACGTGCAAAATGAGACGTTTTCGCGGAATATACGGACTATATGTAAACAATGGTGCTCAAAAAACATATTTTTTCGGCTTCGGGTACTGGAGACCGTGGGTTCGCATTCTCCGCGCAGAGCGCATAGCGAAGCGGCGCGAGAGTGTTAGAAAATAACTGAGTGTTGTTTTCCCTCGAGCGTGACCGAACCGCAGTAAGACCAAGCTCGCTTGTAAGCGGCAAGCGTGAGAATATTCGCCTCTAGTGAAAATCCCGCAATTCAATTAGCAATATTTATGGCGACAACCTTTGCTAGATTGTCGCCATTTTTTGTTCTCACATTATCATATTATGAGCAATGATTTATCAAATCTGCCGTTTTGCTTGAAGAATCCAAGGTTAAAACTTTCGTCCGGATGTGCCTTGTGCCATGTTTCAGCAACCTCTTTGAGTTCGTCAGCAGTAATTAACAAAATCTGAGTATCGTTAATTAGAGAATACTTGACGCACTCTTTAACGCTATTCTCTGTGAAGGAAGGAGCAATCACCATAAACACAGCGACAGCCTTGTCAGAATTTCTAATATAACCATCGAACTGAAGAATATGATCCTTGAGATTTACGTCGGTTTCTTTCGACTTATTGTCCCACAAAATATACTTGTCGTTATAAGACAACTTTCCGTCAGCATGTTCACTACCAACCAAAAGCAAAGGCTTGTTTTTCAACATAACCTCAAACAAGTAATTCGTAGCTTTTTCAAAGTAATGCTCACATTCCAAATCTTTGGTTATTACGCCTTTTTCTCTTAGCGTAGCATAGTCTCTACATGCTAATTCATGATATACATTGTAATAACCTTCGCGTTCGTCTTCGGTTGATACGGCAATCTCTCGCAAACTATCATAATACTCTAATATTCTGCTAATCAAGGTTGCTTTTGAGCCGGACATAACAAGACCTAGTTCAGAGCACCACTTTTGTAGAACTACTACATCTAAGCCATCTCTAAGAGTAAATCCACCAATCAGATTTGACGGCTTGATAGTTTTTAATATTATCTCTTGCAAGAGAGGAATTGTGGTATTGGCAGGAAGATCAACAACTGCAGTTTCCGGGTTTTCGTTATACTTATTAATTATATCTATCAAATACTGCTTTTTTGTGATTTTTGTAACGTGGAGCAGAAGCTGCTTATATCCATAGTTCTTAATTTCTATTCCGTAATATTTTCTCAAGCACAATGCAATCTCTTCCGGAATAATATCACACGGAACGTTATCCGAATTTTTAATATAAAAAATCAATCCTGCAGATTGGAGCGCCTTTCTTACCAAATCTATATCGGAGCGCGTATGTAATATATTTCCTTTTGTAGGATATCGGCTTGCTTTAGCTTCCAACATATTTTGCTCACGGTGAGAAATGTTCAAATATTTGCGCACTTCGTCTATTAAATTCTTCTCGTCAACAGAAATATCATCTCCGCGTTCCCACGCCTTGTCTAACAAGAATTTCAACAATGCAAAGTCTTTTGACATTCCTTTGTGGTCAAAATTATTAGATTCGTCTATAATGGACTGCTCGTAGTTCAGTATTGCCTCTTCGGTTACTTTGCAAGGCGACATATAGTCATCTTGATCCAAGAGACAACCTTTAAGAAAAATAGGAACTATTATTCTTACCGTAGGATTTTCGTGCAATTTTAAGCTATCAAGACATTTAGACACATTGTCATATGATACGTACTGTCCTTCGGTTTTGAGGAGACTGCTTTTTAATTCATTAAAATCAAGTCTTCTGCAATCTTCTACATATGCGCTGGCTATTCTTTTTAACTCATTTATATTTGGAGAACTTTCTACACAATTCTGATATTTCACTGTTTTTACCTCCATGCAACTATTTGATGAATATAATTATAGCATAATTTTGGAAAAATGTCAAATAAAATATAGACCGTCACGGCTTTATTTCCGTGGCGGTCTTTTCTTTGTCTAAGGCTGGCAAGATTTTTATCATCAAAAGCCCTTGCTTTTTCTTCGTTTTGGAGGTATAATACACGTAGTTCGTGTCTGTCGGCTTGCCAGCAAGCATGAACAAATGCATTTCAAGAAATGTATGATTTTCATTAGTGATACCTTGAGGTATCATGGTTAATTTCGCAACGTGGAATTAACCGCACATGTATAAGTTACAATATAAAAAACGCGACTCGACAAAAAAGGAGACACAAGAGGAATGAAATCCATCACCGAGATAGATAAAAATTTCAAGGTTGAAACAAACATAAAAAGAGACGGCTTAGTCTTCTACAATGCTTATTCATCGCC
>JAZKZP010000016.1:0-42402 GCA_045612715.1 Eubacteriales bacterium | reverse complement strand
GCGCGAGATTCTATCGTTGCGGCGCGCAGGACATCTTTAGATGTCATTCTGGAACGAAACGCAGTGAAGTGATAGAATCTCGGCGCGCCTTCACTCCAGAATGACAGCGCGCGAAGGCAAACTCCCCTATAAATCCCAATTTATTGTTTGAATAAAATTTATGATATTATTCGTTAAATTTTGGAAAAGTATTGAAATTTTATTCAAAGAGTGTTAAAATGATAAAGTGAGGTTCGCTTTTGCGAACTAATCATGTGTTTGTAATTCGTATAAACGAAATTGGAGGGCAAATGGAATATATTTCAGTAAAAGAAGCGGCTCAAAAATGGGGAGTTACAGTTCGTTGTGTTCAAAAGCTATGCAGTGAAGAAAAAATCAAGGGCGTAACGAAATTCGGAAAATCGTGGATGATTCCCGAAAGGGCCATTTTGCCAAGTTCAGCAAAGAAAAATGAAGATCCACATCTTCCAATGCCAAGAAAAAGCCCATTTCTTGATATGACCGATATATATGATACTCCCGGAAAAGCCGACGCGTGTGCCGAGAAGCTTGTTAACAATCCCGAAGCGTATGCTCTCTTTAAAGCTCAGATTGCTTATCGCAGGGGCGAGATAGACAAGGTATATAACCACGCGCGATATTTCCTTGACGCTCATTCCGGCTTTTATGCCGTGATTGGCGCAGGTATGCTTCTTTCTCACTGCGCAATATGGCAGGGTGACGTCCATCTTTGGAATGAAGCGAAGCGGCATATTTGCGAAGCACCTTGCAAAACGGATCACGAAAGAGAAATAATGTCACTTGCTCTTGCCATTATTGATAGTTCAATATACGATAACAAGGATTATCCCGAGTGGTTCAGGGCTGGCAACTTTGAAGAATTGCCAAGTGAGTCACATCCTGCGGCAAAGGTGTATTATGTCAAATATCTTTATATGGCTGCTTTTGCTATAGCATCGGGACAGGTTGATATAGAGGGGATGCAGGGTCTTTCTCTTATGAGAACTATTCCTAAAATTATCGAACCACTGATTACTCAAGCCGTGGTTGACAAAACAATAGTGCCTGAAATTTATCTTAGAATGTCCTGCGCGGTTGCATACCACAACTGTGGATTAAAAGAAAAGGCTATAGTGCATATGGATAAGGCAATAAAACTTGCGATTGATGATGAAATGTATGGACTTCTTACTGAATACATTCGTCATTTTGATGGATTGCTTGAGGAGAGAATAGCTCTGCAAGATGAAAATTCGCTTTCGAAGGTTCTTGACCTTAACGACGTATATCGTTTTGGATGGGCGCGTCTTTCAGGTCAGGTTAAGAAAAAATACATTGCAATAAATCTTACACCTAAAGAGCATGAGGTTGCAAAGCTTACGGCATTCGGTCTTACGGTTCCTGAAATATCCAAAAAATTATTTGTTTCAGAATCGACTATAAAGCAGGCAATCGTGCGTGTTATTCACAAAACGGGAATTCAAGATAAGAATGAATTTTCTTATATTCTATAAATTTATTAACTCGGAAGTGCTTTGAAATATATGATTATTGAAACTAAACGTCTTGTTTTAAGAGAATATACATATGCTGATTATGATGGCTTGAAATCCATTATTTGCGACTCTGAAACAATGAAATACTATCCACGTCCTTATGACGAAAATGGGGTTAAACGATGGCTTGATTGGTGTATAAAGAGTTATTGTGAAAATGGATTTGGCTTGTGGGCAATTGAGCTGAAAGAAAATGGCGATTTTATTGGAGATTGCGGCATTTCGCTTCAGAAGATAGATGGTGAAATTTTGCCCGAAATCGGATATCACATAAATAAAAAATATTGGCAAAGAGGATATGCAAAGGAAGCGGCGGCCGCTGTTCTTGATTGGCTATTTACTCATACTGAGTATGAGAATGCGTACTCTTACATGAATATGGAGAACGTGGCTTCATATAGCACCGCTGCATCCATTGGTATGAGAAGAATCAAAGAATACAACGACGGGGAAGAGGAGCTTGCAGTTTATACAATCAGCCGTAACGAATGGCAAAAAAATAGGGAGGAAAATATGAATACTTTAGACGCAATTTTTAGCAGAAAATCAACAAGAGCTTATAAAAACGAGCAAATTTCAGAAGAAAATTTGCAAATTATAATTAAGGCAGGATGTGCAGCTCCTATTGGAATGGCAAGATATGACACGTTGCACATTACGGTTATTCAAAATGACGAGGTGATTGCAAAAATCTTTGACGAGGCAGAAGAAGCGATGTTCAAGGAAATCGGAGTGCGCAAAAATATGAATTTTGGGGCAAAAACTATGATAGTTATTTCCTCTATGCCTGCATACCGTGAGGGTGTTGAATATGCTCACGCAGGATTTGTGATTGAAAATATGATAATTGCTGCTACTTCGCTTGGAATTGATAGTGTTGTTTTGGGTGGCCCTATCTCAATCCTTGCCAAAAGTGAAGAGTTGAAAAATGCAATCGGTATTCCTGAAGGATTTACTCCTCTTCTTGCAGTGTCCTTGGGTTATGGCGTGGAAAATGCACCCGCAAAGAACCATGTCATCGAGGTTAATAGGATATAGATTTTACATTAGAACATTTTATAAACAAATTTGTGTATCAAGAGAGTCCGTTGGGCTCTCTTTTTTTGTGAGTTATATATTAAAATATGGAAGAAAATAAAAAATTGGAAACTTTTCCAAAAACACTTGATTTTTAATTCGCAATGTTGTATAATAGGCTTGGAAAGGTTTCCAAAAAGACACTTTTTATGTTTTTTTATCTAAAATATTTAATTAATTGATAGTTTTTAATAAAAGGGGAAGTCATCTATGGCAAAATTATTATTAAGACATGTTTACAAAATATACCCGGGTGTTGGCAAGGTTAAAAAGAATGCCAAGGGTGAAGCAAAAAAGAGAAGTGGCGATTTTGTTGCAGTTAGTGATTTTAATATGGAAATCAACGATGGCGAATTTATCGTATTCGTTGGTCCCTCCGGTTGCGGTAAATCAACCACTCTGCGTATGATTGCCGGACTTGAGGAAATAAGCGGTGGCGAGCTTTATATAGATGATCATTTGGTAAATGATGTCGATGCCAAGGACAGGGACATGGCAATGGTTTTTCAAAGCTATGCGCTCTATCCACACCTTAGCGCTTATGACAATATTGCGTTTGGTCTTAAATTGCGAAAGATACCCGTTGCAAAGCTTGATAAAGAGGGGAATCAAATAATTGCGATTGATGATAAAAAGATTGATGAAATAAGTAAGAAGCTTAAAAAACTCACAAAGCAATATAATTCCTTGGTAAATGATATTGCAAAATTGACATCAAAGCTTGATTCAACCAATAGTGCTAAAGAGCAGCTTCAAAAGGACATCGATTATTTCACAGAAAACAAAGCATTGCTTGAAAAGCGTATCAAAGATGCAGAGAATGAATTGGAATATTACAAGAGCACTCCCGTTCCGTTGCACAAATACGTTCATATGAGCAAGCAAGAGATAGACGAAAAGGTAAAGTGGGCAGCAGGAATTTTGGGAATTGAAGAATTGCTTGATTCAAAACCCTCTGAAATGTCCGGTGGTCAGCGCCAGCGTATCGCACTTGGACGTGCAATGGTGCGTGGCCCTAAGGTATTTTTGCTTGACGAACCCTTGTCAAATCTTGATGCAAAATTAAGAACTGCGATGAGAGCTGAAATTGTTAAATTACATAATCAGCTTAAAACCACGTTCATTTACGTTACTCACGACCAGATTGAGGCTATGACGATGGGTACTCGAATCGTAGTTATGAAGCTTGGTGTTGTTCAACAGATAGATACTCCCACTAACTTATTTGACTATCCTGAAAATAAGTTTGTGGCAGGCTTTATAGGAACTCCTCAAATGAATTTCTTTGAGGTTGATGTGAAGGCTGAAAACGATAAGCTTAACGTAACCTTTGCAGATGGTCAGAGTGTTAAATTGGAGCTTTCAAAATTGCGCACCATTCAAGATAAGTACCTTGACGGAAATGTTCACAGTGTTTATCTTGGAGCAAGAGGCGAAAATATGAAGGTGGACAAAGACGGCATTAAAGCAACACTTACTATCAAAGAGGTTTTGGGTAATACCACACAGCTCTTCCTTCGTTTGAGAGAAAATGACAATGATTTTATTGTCAGTGTGCCTGAAAGAAATGATTTAAGACTTGGTGATGCCGTAAGTATTAGATTTGAAGAAAAATTTGTTCATCTTTTTGATAAAGAAACAGAGCTTTCTATTATGTCAAGAGAATACGGTAACAAATAAATTATGAAAAAATGGTTGAAATTTTTTGGTCTTAGCTTTTTCTTTCACAAAATTTCAAAAGAGGGCGCAAGGCGTGACTATGCAAATGTTTTTTTAGGCTTTGTTTTGGTGCTTGTGTTTTTGTGGATGGGCTTTTTTGCCGGAGATATGTTGCCTTTTGGCATACATTATAATAATTCTCCCGATTTCAAAGCAACGGCTCATTCGGTGTTTGCAAATTCAGATGCCGATAAGCAAATTTGTGCGGAAATAGAAGATGGCATATTGAAGGTGAAAAATCAAGATGTATTGGTAAATACCTTTGAAAATGAAATCGATAGACAAAATTATTCGGTGAACGGTTACAACGTGGTTGTTGATTTGCGTCCTGCAAACACACTTGCGGAAATCGAAGCATATTGCATTTCAAATAACGGTAAAAACACTATCATTTCGTATGAAGAATATCTCACCTTGAGTGATGTCGCAAGACTTAATTTTGATTTCAAATTGAGATATACAGGAAACGTGCTTGAGTTGACTGACGAATTGCTTATAAGCTACAAGGAATACATAGAAACATTGAGTGATGAAAATAAAACTGTAGCTCAACAATTAGAAAAAGACCTGGCTGAAGGCAAAATCACAAAGCTTGAGTATGACAGGGGAATTTATGAACTTTATTTTGTAAATTACTATCCCGAAATAACAGCATACGAAAGCACATCAAGTGTGCCGCTTTTGCGCAATTATTACTACCATCAATATATAAGCGAGGGCGCTGATAAGTATCTTTTTATATTTGATGATTACATGGCTGGCTCTTTTGTAACCCAAAACGGAATAGATGTTTCATTTTATGGATTTTACAGTGATTTGGATAACGGATTACTTATTGAGCAGGGAGCTTCTCAAGATAAAATGAAAAAATCAGTTGATGAATTTATAAAAGATTCATTTTGGGCAATAGGATTTATTAATTTGTATGCACACGCAATGAACGTTATTTCACTTGTGCCACTTATGGCACTTATGCTTTTGGTTGTTACGCTTTTAGCATATTCAATACTTAAATTGCGTGGTGTTGAGAGCATAAGCACTCTTGGAGCAATGTTTAAGATTGTTGGATCATTCGTATGGGTTTCAGGTGTTATATCTGCTGCTTTAACCGTTATAAGTTCATTCTTTATCGCACGCAGTATGATTAATATCTTGCCGTTAGCATTGTTCTTTGCGGTGTTGATGATAAGATCAATAATATTTGTTATAAACGAAAGTAAATTATATTTAAAGCAATTAGAACAGCAAGAAGCTGAACAAATGGAGGTTTAAATTGTTACTTTGTATTGGTGAAATTCTTGCCGATATGATCGGTGAGGAGAAAAATGGAATTACTACTTATGAAAGAAAAGCAGGCGGCGCACCTTTTAACGTTGCTTGTGGATTGAAAAAATTTGGTGCAGACGTTAAATTTGTTGGTAGCGTCGGCGATGATCTTATAGGTCAATTTTTAATAAAATATGCCAAGGATTTTGGTATGGATACCACTTACATTCATCAAAGTGCAGAGCGTAATACTACTCTCGCTTTTGTTGAATTGAATGATCAGGGTGATAGATCATTTTGCTTCTATCGTAAAAACACGGCAGATTACTGTATGCCAAACGTAAGCGATGATCTTATAAATTCGGCTGATATAGTATGCATCGGCTCGCTTATGTTGGCAGATGAGGATTGTGTTGAATATGCGTTGGATATTATCAAGCGCGCCCACACAATGAATAAAACGGTAGCGTTTGATGTTAATTACCGTACCGATATCTATAGAGATAAGGAAAGTGCCCTAAAGACATATAAAAAGATTTTGGCACAAGCCGATATCGTAAAGTTTTCTGAAGATGAGGTCGAAACCTTTACTGAGGAATATGTAAACGGATTGACTGACAAGCTGGTTTTGATAACCTTGGGTAAAGATGGTAGCGAATGGAGATATAACGGAAAATCAAACAGAATTCCCACTATTACTGTTAAGCCTATAGATACCACGGGTGCAGGCGATGCCTTTTTTGCTGGAACGCTTTCAGTTTTGGATAGAAACGTGAATGCGACCTTAAATGAAGAATTATTAAACGGTGCATTGAGATTTGGCAACATCGCGGGTGCTTTAAATACCTTGGGTAGAGGCGCTATTGATAACTTGCCGAACATAGATGATATAAACAAACATCTTGATATATAAAAGGAAGGGGAAATAACGATGAAAAAAACTTCAATGAAATCAATCTTGGCATTGATTGTCGTTGCAAGCATGATGCTTATGACCTTGGTCGGTTGTAATGACAAAACGGTTGAAACTACTGAATTGAAAAGCGACATTGTAGATGATACTGTTTCAGACAATGCTTCCAACGACTCAAACGTTCAGACGGGTGGCACGGAAAATAAAAACGATGACGTGATTTTTACTGATACCACTCAAAATATTCCGACAGCTGATCCAATAAATATGGAAAGTAATACTGATATTTTTAAGCTTTCGGAAAAAACCTATGGTGCAGATGAGAAATTTGTTTACACTGCGACTGTTTCATTTGAACGCGGCGTTGCTGCGGGTCTTGCTTTTGGCGCAGAGGACGGCTCTCACTATTGGGTGTTCAACGTGGATAGAGAAGCAAACCGCGTGAAATTGCTTTACTTTACGGTTTATGAGGGTAAAACAAGCGCGTTTGAGCTTTTGACAGACTACTTTATCGGTAATGACAAGATGACCGAAAGCGAAAGACGCTTGGTAGGTTCTAAGGTTGCTGGTATTGATAAAGTTCAGCTTAAGGTTGTTATTACTCCTGAGGGCGATTCTGTTTATGCAGAATTTTATGCGGACAATATCCGTAGATTCGGAATTGACAATACAATAGATCTTAACTCTTTTGAGGACTTATCCTACGAAGGTGGTAACATCGGATTTAATTGCTTCAATTCCAAAATTCGTTTTGACGATATTTACTATGGCAAGAGCGATTATTCCTATTATACTGAATTATACCGTAACCAATATCATTTTTCACAGTATGCACACTGGAACAATGACCCCAACGGTTTAGTATATTACGACGGTTATTATCATTTGTTCTACCAGCATCATCCATACAGCAATTATTGGAGCGATATGTATTGGGGACACGCGAGAAGTAAGGATCTTGCTCATTGGGAATTGTTGCCCATAGCATTGTTCCCCGATGAAGATTGGGGCAGTGGCGTAGGTTATATGTGGTCTGGTACTGCCTATGAATACAGATTGGGCGACAGCGCGACAATAGATTCATTCAACTGGTTCCCCGAGGGTAACGGAAACGGTCTTATTGCTTTCTATACACGCGATGGTGGTATGCAGGATCAAATGATTATGTCAAGTGATGACGGCGGTATTACTTGGACAAAACGCAAGATGATTCCTCAGGACGTGGCAACAGGTCATGATGGAATTTATCATAAGGTTGCTTGCCGTGACCCGAAAATTTTCCCCGTAGAAGTTAAAAACGGAAAAACAACTGTTTGGGGAATGGCTTTGACAGGTCAGCAAGAAAACAGAGTTTGGTTTTTGAAATCAACCAACCTTTGGGATTGGAGCTATGCAGGTCAGTTTAATGCACCGGTTCCCGAATGTCCCGAGGTAGTTACATTAACTGCTGATGACGGAAAGACATACACGGTTATGTCATTGTCAGGAAGAGAATACATAGTTGGTAAGATGGTTTATGACGGAAATAGCATCACCTTTACCGATAAAGACGGTGGAGCTATTGATCAGAGTGACTTCCAAAGAATGGATTTCGGTACTGACTCCTATGCAACTCAAACATTCAGCATCAGAGATACCGAAAGTGATTATTTCGGCAAGACAGTGTCAATCAGCTGGTTTGCAGGTGTTCCTGCAGATACAGATAGCGGTATTTACGCAAACGCTAGAAAGGTTTGGAACGGAAGCGGTATGACAATCCCCGTTGTTTGGGGCTTGGCAAAGGAAGGCAATGGATATATTTTGACACAGACACCCATTGTTAAAGACAGTGACGCTTTCACAAAGGATAATTTGTTGACTTTAGAAAACGTAACGGTTGATAAGTCAAGTGGAAATATTCTTGCAAGTGTAAATACACATATTTTTGAAATGCTTTTAAGCATTGATAATCCCAACAATGCACCAATTTCTATAAAAATTAATGTAAGCGATAACGAATATACCGAAATCGGTTGGAACGCAGAGGAAGGATATTTCGTAGACCGTAGATTTACTTCTTCAGCAGGACTTAACATTAAGGATTATCGCTTCAGATATTCTTCAGGTCCAAGAGATTTTGGCACACAGGATTTCTATATTTTGTCGGATAACGGCGGTCTTGAGGTTTTCTGTGACGACTTTAAAATTCCGTTCTATTTGTTGACTTTGGCATCTCCCTATTCTGTAAAAGCAGAATTTGCTGTTGAAGGTCAGGTAACAGTTAAGAACTTAACACTCAACGAAATCGGCTCAATCTGGCGCGATGGTGAAGCAGTGGACGGCGAAACCGTTTTGTATGTCAGCGATGAAGCGATTGAACTTGATACCTCTATTACTAAAGAAAGATTGGTAACTGCTTATTCAACATCAGGTGAAGAAATCACTTGGGAGCTTGTAAGTGGCGATGGAATCGTTGCACTTGAAAACACAACGGGCGGTGTTATCGTTAAAGCTTTGGGTACAGGTAAAGCAAGCGTAGTGGTAACTTGCGGAAATCAGCGAAAGGTGATAGACGTTACCGTTTACGGTGGCTCACCCGAATCCGATATACCCTTTAGCTCAAACGGAATTGTTTCAGGTATTTGGATTGCCAAAGGAACTGAAATAGTTGCACAAAGTCCCGCTGGTGACGGATATATCTTGTCCGACCTTAGAATGTCCGATTTTAACTGCTCAGTTTCATTCTCACTCGATGCAGTTGCTGCAGCGTTTATCTTCAGAGCGAATGAGGATATGAGCGACTATATCATTTTCAACTACGATAACAATGAAAAAATCGTTAAGATGTGGTCACCACGTGGCGAAATCGGAAGAGCAAGCGCTCCTGATGTAAACATTAATAATGTTGTTTTGAGAGTAGAGGCAAAGGGAACATCAATTAAAGCCTATATTAATGGTGTTTTGGCTATTGATACCGTATTAAGTAGTGAAGAACCAACAGAAGGCTTATTAGGATTGAACGTTTACTCCGGTAAGGCAACATTTAAGTCAGTTGTTAACTTTAATGGTCATTATTCATATGACGGCACGGGTAGCTTAACTGTTTCGGGCGACTCTAAGCAGGTAATTACATCGCTTTACAACAAAACCTTGAAGAATACAAAGGTTGATAGAGCATTCTATGTAAGCGAAGGCAGAAAGCTTATAATCGATCCTGCATATTTCGAGCTTTTACCCGTTGGTACTTATACTTTCAGAGCAGTTGGCGGATCAAGTGAATATGAATTCACAGTAACTGTTACTGCTGTTAACACAACAGTATTGCAGGATATGATCATTCAAAAGGGCTGCAACGCAGTTATTTATTTAGGAAACGTTGAGGTTCATTCAGTAACAGTTAACGGTAACCTTCTCACCGAGGATCAATATGAGGTGAAGGATTTGATGTTGACTATCACTGCAGACCTTTTAACAGAAAGCAATAATGAAATTGTGATCAACGGCGATCAAAGCATTATTGTAACAATAGAGTAATGCCCATATTAAATTGATTTGTTGCATTATGATTGCAACAGTAATTATAATTTGGGAGGTGAGAATTTGGAAGCAACAATTAAAGACGTGGCAAAATATGCCGGTGTTGGAATAGGTACTGTTTCAAGAGTTATCAATAACGAAAAGGCGGTTGGTGAGAAAACCAGAAAAAAGGTCCTTGAAGCAATGAAAGCTCTTAACTATTCGCGAAACAATATGGCATATCGATTTAGAAAAAACGAAACTCGTATTATTGCTTTATTGGTTCCTATTGTAAATCATCCTTTCTTTGCAAAATTAGCATATTACGTAGAGGATGAAGCAGGGAAGTTTGGATATTCGGTTATTTTAGTGTCCTCTCAACAAAAGGTTGACAAAGAAACTGAAATTATCAAAAAGATTACGCATAGAGAGGTTGACGGAGCAGTTTTCGTTACTCACTATATGCACGAAGAGGAAGATTTGCAAAAATGTCCGATAGTTTCAATCGACAGAACGTTCGGCGAAAATATTCCTTACGTTACAAGTGACAACTATGATGCCACTAAAAACGCGATAAAGTATATGATAGAGCACGGAGCCAAAAGAGTGGGCTTTATAGGCTCAAAGCCTTTGGTTACTTCAGAGGTTTCGGAAAGAGAAAAAGCATATCTTGACGTTATGGCGGAATATAATATGCCTGCGCGCATAGTCAATGAGATTATACAGCACGGTGAAGAACCGGTTGTAGTTGCAGACTTTATGGAAAAATATGCAGACGTTGACGGGGTTTTTGTGTCAGGGTACACATTATCGCAGGTTTTTTACGAAGCTGCGATAGAGCTTGGCAAAAAAATTCCGGATGATATGCAAATAATTGCTTATGATGGCATTTTCAAGCAATGGGGAAGCGGAAATATGACAAGTGTTGAGCAACCCATTGAAGAAATGGCAAGACAGGTAGTAAGATTACTTGTTAAAAAAATTCACGGTGAGGACACTTGTCAAAGAACCGTTCTTAAAACAAAATTTGTGCTTGGCACAACCACTAAATAATAAAAATTCTGTACACAAGGAGAAAAAATCATGAAAAAACTTTTAATTTCAATTATTTCACTTATTCTTGTTGTTGTAATGTCATTCGGTATGACCGCATGTGACCCCAACACTGATGATGGCGAAGAACTTCCCACTGACTCAGAAGGTAACACAATCGTAAAAATTATGTTCCACGTTGACAAATCTTCAACTGAAGGACAGGCTTATCAGAAGAGAATCAATGCATTCAATGCTGCCTACAAGGATAAGAAAATTAAAGCTCAGGCGATTTTCAAGGCACGTACAGCAGGTGCATCCGGTTATGAAACAGAGCTTCAAAACCAACAATTAGAAGGAACTTTGGCAGATATTATCACATTTGACGCACCCAATACAGCTGCATATGCTAGTTCTGGATTGCTTTACGATATCAGTAATTTGATTTCTGTCGAAGAGCAGGACAAATTCTTCTCACTTAATAAGTATAACGGTAAGCTTTATGGTTTGCCCATTCAGGAATCAAGTGCAGGATTTTTCTATAACAAAAAGATTTTCCGTGATGCAGGTATCGACGTGAGTGGATATACAGCTGAAAACCCTTGGACATTTGCTCAGTTTAAGGATGTTTGTGCAAGACTTAAGGCACACGGTGTTACAGCAGTAGATATGCGTATCGACGCAACAAAGGACGAAACAGCACCTTATTTGCTCTATCCTTTCATTTATGCAGCAGGCGGTAGCTTCGTTTCTGACGACGGTTACACAGCAAACGGCTTCTATAACTCTTCAGCAACAGCTAAGGGCTTCCAGTTTATTAAGGATTTGATTTCTGCAGGATACACTTCCTACGCAATCGGTGCAACCGACTTCTTTACAGGTAAGGTTGGTATGTACTTGTCATCCGGTTGGACAATTCCCGACCTTGACAATAAGTACAGAGAAAGCTTTGCTTCTCGTGATGACTGGGGACTTCTTCCTTATCCTAAGGACGTTGCAGTAGCAAGTGCAACAGGAAGCTGGTCTTATGCAATTACAAACAACCACCACACAGACAAAACAGCTACATTGGAATTGCTTAAATGGATGACTTCTGCTGAAAGCTCAAAGGAAATCACAAACGCTACAGGTATGATTCCTGCTCGTAGGGATGTTGAAACTAACTATGCAGTTGGTTCACCCGAATACACATTGCTTAAGCAGCTTGAATTGAGTGGTAAAGAACGTCCCGTAACAGTTGCATACCCCACATTCTCAACAACATTTAACCAGGTAATCTTTGGCTTGGGTGATAAAAACGTAAGTGATCTTTTGAACGCAGCTACAAACACATTGCAGGATGCAATGGATAAAATTAAGGATCGCAAATAATATTAAGTTTAACTAAATGAAAAAATGATTACAACATCAATAATTATTTTGGTATTATTTGTATGCGCTTTCGGTGGCTTTGTCATTTATGACTTAGCCACTGCAAAGAGGCATAAGGTTGTATATCGAGTAAAATCAACTGCCACTGCATATCTTATGCTGTTGCCTGCGGTAGCCCTTGCATTTTTGTTTATTTTATTGCCGATTTTGTATTCATTGGGCTACGCTTTTACCGATTATTATTTATTGCAACCAAATAAAATCAACTTTGTAAATTTTGAGAATTTTACTAATCTTTTCAAGGAAATTTCAGAAAAGGGAATGCTTTATAATGCAATAAAGAACACTCTTACCTTTGTTGTGGGTGTTGTTCCGTTGCAAATCGGACTTGCATTACTTCTTGCGCTTTTCGTAAATCGTCCCGGAACGGGAAGTAAAATTTTCAAGGTATGCTTTTTTGCTCCCGTTGTAATTTCGCTTTCAATTACGGCGTTTTTGTGGGAACAAATTTTAGCACCCGGCGAAGGTGGACTTTTAAACGCAATGCTTGGTGTATTTGGTGTACCGCCACACGACTGGTTGCGTGATCCCAATACCGCGATGCCTTGTATCATAGTACTTAGTGCTTGGCAAGGATGCGGTTATCAAATGTTGATTTTCTTATCCGGTCTTTCCAATATTCGAAAAGACCTTTATGAAGCGGCTGCTTTGGACGGTGCAAACTGGTGGCATAAGTTTTGGCTTGTAACTTGGGTTGGACTTAGATCAACTTTCGTTTACATACTTATTACTGTGTTTATCGGTGCATGCAGAATTTTAACTCAGCCAATGTTGATGACAGGATATCAGAGTCACACGGTGACATTGTCCTATTATATGTATAATAGTGGTTATACAGAAAGATGGGTTGGTGAGTCCTCTGCGGTGGCGCTGCTTATGACTATATTTATAGGCGGTATAACGCTTATACAACGCAGAGTGTTTAGGGAGAAATGATTATGGATAAACGTATTAAAGATTTGCCTAATTTCAGGCCCAATAAAACACCTGTGAAAAAAACCGTTAAAGAGGTTATTTATCATATTGTCGGAATAATCTTATCATTAATTTTCATACTGCCGATACTTTATATGCTTGCAACATCTACAAAGGGTGAGGTTGCTTATGCTGAAAGTATAGGAACGATAAATATGTTTTTACCGGATTTTGCAAATCTGGGAATTGCTTTTGAAAACTATAAAAGCGTTTTGCTGAATTATGACATTTGGAAATATGCTTTGAATAGCTTGATATACGCGGCAATCGTTATAGTTCTTAATATTTTGATTAACGGACTTGCGGGATACGTTATGGCAAAGCTCAACTTCCCAGGCAAAAAACTACTATCCTTTTTGATTATTTTCTTGATAGTAGTACCTGTAGAAACGTCTATAATTCCTCTTTACTCAATAGTTAAAATTATGCTTGGGTTAAAGAAGGAAATGTCGGTTTTGGGTGTAATATTACCCGCTGTGATAAGCATATTTAATGTTTTCTTGTTTATGCAGTTTTTTGGAAATATTCCCAAGGATTATGAAGAAGCTGCACGAATGGACGGTGCAACCACTATGGACATATTTTTCAAGGTTATTATGCCTTTGTCAAAGCCCATACTTGCAACCGTGGCAGTATTCTGCTTTATAGGCGTTTGGAATGATTATCTTTGGCCCTCAATGATATTGCCGGCTGCTTCTGACGGCTCGTGGCCACTTTTGCCAATTCAAACGGCGCTTATTACTATAAAGAGCATTGAAGGTATTACTACCGGTGAAATTATGGCTTCATTGGTAATTACCAGTATTCCTATTTTCGCAATTTATGTTGCGGCACAAAAATACATTGTACAGGGCTTTGGCACTGCCGGGCTTAAAATGTGAGGATTTATGAAATTTATTAGATTTATATCGTTTTTATTAGTTTCTGTGATGCTGCTTTCGGCAGTATCAGGATGTGTAAAGGTTCCTAATGAATCCAATACGAATACAAAAGATGAAAAAGATCTTGTGCTACACTATTCTCTTGACGAAGCTTCAGGAAGTCTTGCAAGAGAATCTGTTAGTGGCAAGGATTATAAGATTAACTACGTATTCAATGAGGAAAATGCAGATAGTCTTTTCAAGGAACCTAATGATCCGTTGAGAAGAACGGGTGTAAAGGGAAATGCCTTATATATGGACGGCTTCTCAAACAATATTGTAAACAAAGATTTTGAAGCTCCATCTTCGGCAATAACTATGTCTGCTTGGGTAGCACCAAGAGTTTTTGAAAACATAGTTCACTATGACGGTGCATCGGATGCGGCAGGACACACTCGCTTAACTTCAATTATCAACAAGGGTGATATTGAAATGTGCGAAGGCTTCTTGCTTGGATACGGAAGACTTGGTCTTTGGGGTATTCAGTTAGCATTGCACAGTGAGGAAACAGGCGAAGATTTTGTGGTTGGTTTTTATGACCCCATCAACGCACTTCCTCTCTATGAATGGTCACACGTTGCAGTTGCTTTTGATGGCAACACAGGATATATCGGACTTTTCTATAATGGAGAAAAGGCATATGAAGCATATATCCCTGAGCTTGTTTCAACAAGCATTATCTATACAGAGGAACCCTTGCGCATAGGCGCATACGTTAGCCCTCAAATCGAATTTGGTATCAAAAGACAGATGATTTCCGGACTTCTTGATGAGGTTTCAATCTATTCTGCGGCTTTGACACCAAAGGAAATCGTTGGAATTTATAATGATACCGACTCTGCAGCGGCGCATCCTTATCTTGACTGGAATGATATTGCACTTGATTCATCCGTTTACGAGGGTGACCGTTACCGTCCTCAGTATCACGCATTACCTCCTGCAGTTTGGATGAATGAGCCTCACTCACCATTCTACTACAATGGTATGTATCACGTGTTCTATCAGCACAATCCGGCAGGACCTTATTGGTCACAAATCCGTTGGGGACATATTGCTAGTAAGGATATGATCCATTGGGAATACGTTAAGGACGCAGTTGTTCCAACTGCAGGTATTTGTCCCGAGGGTGTTTGGACAGGTGGCGCTTGCATCGGTCCCGATGGTACACCTTGGCTTGCTATTACAGCAGGTACTAATTTGTACGGAAATGGAAACCATGGCGGACAAAACGTTGCTTTTGCCCATCCTGCAGATCCCACCGATCCTTATTTGAGTGATTGGGTAGTTGAGGATAAATTGGTTATTACTCAACCAAATGACAACTCACAGGGTGAAAGAGAACAGTTCCGTGACCCATTTGTTTGGTATGATGACGGCACTTATTATATGATGGTTTCAACCTCTATCCCAGGTGCCGGTGGTTCGGCAGTTATCTACACTTCCGAAAATATGAGAGAATGGGAACACCGTGGTTATCTCTATCAATGTGATTACAACAGATATCCCGAGCAGGGCGCTCACTGGGAATGCGTAGTAATGCTTCCCATAAGCACAAAAGACGGTTCTCAAACAAAATACATTTTGTTTGACTGTCCTCAGTACACAGTTGACGGTTATACCGTTGAATGCTACTATTGGATAGGAACATTTGACAAAAATACTTGCAGATTTATCGCAGACGACGATCAACCTAAATTATTCGATTTGGGTAGAGGCGTATATACAGGTCAGAACGGCTACTGCTTCTTGACAGAAGAGGATATTGCCGCAGGAAAAACAAGCTATGAGCAGGGAAGAACTATTATCTATGCAATTGCTCAGGGTAAGGACGCAGGTACAGCGCAGAACTATACAGCAGGTTGGGCGCATAACTTTGCAATTCCGCTTGAATTGTGGCTTTCCGACGACGGTAAAGAGATTATCCGTGAGCCCATTAAGGAAATTGAAAGCTTGAGAGAAGAAACCTTGTATTCTTACGCAGGCGAAGGTAAAACTGCTGAAGAAATCAATAGTGAAATTTCAAATATTCGTGGCGATATGCTTGAAATCAGAGCAACGATTGAGCTTGATCCTACAAGTCCTGAATATTCCGCGGGCTTCTATTTAAGATACAATCCCAATACAGTTGATATGATGACTGAAAGAACCGAGATCGTGTTCTCTAACACAGGTGTTTTCATTGAAAGAAATAAATCATCATTGCTCGATTACGTTAGTCGTCAGCCAAGCCACACTTGGGGACGCGTTAAAAATGAATATGAAATAACAATTTTGTTAGATCGTTCAATGCTTGAGGTTTACGTTGATGGAGTTATCAGCTTCACAACGAGAATCTATCCCAAATACGGCAATTCTGACTATTTAAGAATATTTGATAACAATGCGAATATTAAGTTTACCAATCTTCAAATTTATCGTATGGGTAGTGCTTACAGTGATACCGTAACACCTCCTTACTACGGTAATGTGGGAAATTTGGGTGAATAGGAGGTAGGTTATGAATAAGAAAATAATTGCAATTTTTAGTCTTTTATGTATATTATGCGTTAGCTTTACCTCTTGTATAGATCCCGATTCTCAAACTGAAGAAATCAAGTCTTTAGAATTGATAAACGGTGGATTTGAGTCTGCTGATTTGTCAGGCTGGACGATTGAATACGGAGATGCTTTTGATGACGATTGCGTTTCATCTCAAAAAACATTTATGTTTGATAATGACGCAAACAACAACGTTTTGTCAATAAATCAAACAGGTAACTGGTATCTTACGGGTAAGGGTTATCACGGCAAGTATTCAGGTGCCAGAACGGGCGCTATCCGATCAACTAATTTCTTGGCACCCGATGACGGTGTTATCAGCTTGAAATTAGCAGGTGGGGCATTGACTGTCGGCAAGGGCACAGGCGCGCCTCAAAAGGCAAAAGAAAAGCTTTGCTTTGTTGGTTTTTATTTAGCAGAAAACGACAAGCTTATTGCAATGCAGACCAACGAATATTTCCACGAGCATACCGAGGAGTATATTATTCCCGAAAGATATGCTTCGGGTGTATATAATACGGATAACTTTTATGAATATTACGTAGATTTGTCCGAATACAAAGGACAAGAAATTTATATTAGAATAGTTGATAACGACGATAGTTATTACTATGGATATATCGCAGTTGACGATATAAGAATCGGTGAATATTCCGATTCACAGACAGAGGGCGTTTTCTTTACCAAGGTAAAGGATTATGAAAGTGATGCAACAGTTCCATCTATTTACGAAATCCAAAATGGTGGTTTTGAACTCGGCTCACTTGCAGGTTGGACCGTTGTTGAAGGTGATGCGTTTTCAAATGAAGGCGTTAACACCGAAAGCGTTTGGTGGAATGAAAACATCACTTATTCCCGTGATGGAAATTATCATTACGGAAAATATATGCCAAGTGCAACGGGCATACTTCGTTCATCCGAATTTGTTTTGGGTGGCTCGGGTTACGTAAGCTATAAGCTTGGTGGTTGCGCTGATCAGAGCAAGACCTATATAAGATTTATGATAAAACGAGGCGACGAAGCCATTGAAGTTGCAAGATATTCCAACTTCAAATATTGGAATTATCAGTTCCCATACGTTCAAAACGGTATGCGCCTTTTGAATATGGTTCAGTATTATGCAGACCTTTCTGCATATATTGGTGAAACAATGTATATTGAGGTAGTTGATATGAACTCCTCAAGTGATGAATTGGGTTGTATTGTTCTCGATAGTGTTCAAACCTATTGGGAAGAAAAGCCATTGTGGAAATATAGCGAATCGTTCCTTGCGGTATATGATTCCGATATTATGCCCGATAGTGAATATCAGGTAATAAACGGTGGCTTTGAAACAGGAGATCTTACAGGTTGGATACTTGAAGGTCAAAAGATTGGTGTTGTAACCAATGCTTCCGGTTGGTGGAATGAAAACCTTCCCTATAATAAGAAAGGTGCATTCTTGTTCTCAGGTATCGTGGATGAGGGCGCAGGCGTGCTTGAATCCAATAAGGGTACTTTGACAAGCTCCGCATTTACAGTTGGTGGTAGCGGATTTATCACCTTCAGACTTGGTGGTGGCGGTAATCCTCTTGAGTGCTATGTATCTATTATAGATGCTACAACAGGAGAAGAGCTTGCACGTTATTCCAATAGATTGTTCAATGACAAGGGTATTGGAATCATCAATAACGGCAGTAACCTTGCAAATATGGTTTGGTATAAAGCCGATCTTTCCGAATTTATGGGAAGAAGTGTAAAGATTCAAATAGTGGATAATTCTACTAATAACTGGGGCTTAATTACAGCTGATAGCTTTGTGACATACTACAAGGAAGTGGCAGGTGTACCCGAAAAGGCACATTTGGCTTTGAATATTAAACCTTCAGAAAAGCCCGATACAATTCTTGGAGAAAACGATCCATATCAGGTTCTCAACGGTGACTTTGAAAGCGGTGACTTGACAGGTTGGACGTTGAACGGTGATATTGGTTACGTGTCCGGTCAGGACGTTTTCTGGAAAAATGCTGATAAGCCCTATAACAAGGACGGAAGCTTCCTCTTTACAGGTGTCGAAGACGTTAACGGCTGGATGGAAGGCGCAAAAGGTACGCTTACAAGCTCAAGCTTCATAATTGGTGGTTGTGGCTATATAACCTTTAAATTAGGTGGCGGCTACAATCCTGAATGTTACATCGAAATTGTTGATGCTTCTACAGGTGCGTCAATTGCAAGATATCACAATGACAATGCGGACAGTAATGAAGGCCGTATGTTCCAGTTCAAAGCGGATTTGACTCAATTTATGGGTAGAGAAGTTTACATCAGAGTTGTGGATAATGCTGAGAACTCATGGGGTTGCTTGGCAGTAGATAGCTTTATTACACACTATACTTCAATTGAAGTATTGCCTGAGGCAACTCTCATTGAAAACAAACTTAAATAATACCTTGAAAAAGGATTATTAATATTAGCGATTCTAATTAAAAAACAAAAATAAATTAGGAGGCACAAAATGAAAAAATCATTCATTAAAAACAGTTTAATAGCAATCTTATTGGTTGCACTTGTTGGCCTTGTGGCCGTTGGTTGTGTGGTTGAAGAAACTCCACATACTCACCAATATACCGAGCAGATAACTAAAGCTCCTTCTTGTACTGAGAAGGGTGTTAAGACCTTTACTTGCTCATGCGAAGATAGCTACACTGAAGCTATCGATATGATTCCTCATACTGAGGTGGTTGATGAAGCAGTAGCACCTGACTGTGAAAACGCAGGTCTTACTGAAGGCAAGCATTGTTCAGTATGTAATGAGGTTCTTGTTGCTCAAGAAACAGTTGCTGCTCTTGGACATGACTATGCAGCAAGTGTAAGAGTTGATCCTACATGTGCAGATAACGGTGCTGTGATGTTTGTATGTAATAATGACAACACTCACACATACACAGAAGTAATTGAAGCTTTGGGACACGCAGATGCCAATAAGGATCACGTTTGTGATAACGGATGTGGCGTAGCTCAAGGAACACACACAGAGCAGGCAACTTCTCACACATGTGAATACTGTGGAAAAGCAGCAGGCGAATGCAGAGATACTAACAACGACCACAACTGTGAAGTTTGTGGAACAAAGCTTACAGAATGTGAAGCAGGCGAAAAATCTCACAATTGTGCAGTATGTGGCGCAGTACTTTCCCAGTGCCAAGCAAGTGAACCTGTTGTTGAAAATTCAAGTGCTGCATCTTGCGGCGAAGCAGGAAGCTATGATGAGGTTGTTTACTGTTCAGTATGCGGTGAAGAGCTTAACCGTACAAATCACACTGTAGATGCTCTTCCTCACAGCTATAAAGTAACAAGCACAACAGAAGCTACTTGCGAAGAAGCGGGATCAAAGACTTTGGTTTGTGAAGCTTGCGGTGACACAAAAACAGAAGCTATCGCGGCTCTCGGACATAACGAAATCGCATACGAGGCAAAGGTGCCCACATGTACAACAATCGGTTGGGATGCATACGTAAAATGCTCAAGATGTGATTATACAACATACAAGGAACTTCCTGTAACATCTCATAACTACGAAGAAGTAGTAACTGCCCCCACTTGCTTGGAAGGTGGTTATACAACATACACTTGCTCAGGTTGTGGCAAATCTTATACAGGTAACGTAACTGCAGCAGCTGGTCATAAAGAAACTGCAGTAGTAACTTCTCCTGACTGCTTGAACGGTGGTTATACAACATACACATGTACAGCTTGCGGTGCAACACGTACGGGTGATGAAACTGTAGCACTTGGTCACAAAGAAGAAACTGTAGCAGGTAAGGCGGCAACATGTTTGGAAGCAGGTCTTTCAG
This sequence comes from Eubacteriales bacterium, assembly GCA_045612715.1. Lineage (GTDB taxonomy): Bacteria > Bacillota > Clostridia > Oscillospirales > CAG-272 > RGIG4608. The sequence continues at coordinate 21,647 of JAZKZP010000016.1, read as the reverse complement.
ACGGTAAGAAATGCTCAGTATGTAACGTTACACTTGAAGAACAGGTTGAAATTCCTGCTACAGGACATGATTATGATGTAACTGTGAAAGAAGCAACATGTACATCAACAGGTCTTAAGACATTTACCTGCAAGAACTGTTCTGATACATATACAGAAGTATTAAGTACTTCCGGTCATAGCTATGACAACGATTCTGATTATATTTGTAATAATTGTGGATTTGATACTACTGAATTCAGACTTGAAAACGGTGGATTTGAAAACGGTCTTGACGGTTGGGTAGTAGTTGGTAATATCGGTAACGTAAGCTCCGAAACACACTATTGGCACAATGACCCCGAATCTCCCGATGGCTTTGCGTTCGGTATGGACGGCAACAATATGTTCTCTGCATACGCTCCCGGTGCTGAAGAAAAAGCTGTTGGTATTCTTACAAGCTCAAGCTTTGTAGTTGGCGGTTCAGGTTTTGTAACATTCAAGATTGGTGCTATGAGAGATGATAACTACGTTTACATTGACGTTGTTGATGCTAATACAAAGCAGATCCTTGCTCGTTACTACAACGGTATGTGGGCAGAAAGAACTAACGATGTGAAGAGTGGTTGTACACTCGTAGCTTATAAGGCAGATCTTTCATCATTCATTGGTAAGGAAGTATTCTTCCGCATCAGCGATAACGCAGACAGCGGATACGGCTTGTTCTTTGCAGATAGCTTTGTAACATATTACGAAAACGAGCCCGAAGGCTTCAATGTTGCAACTCCTGTAAATTATACACTTTCCGGAACAATTTACGACGTATTTAACGGTAGCTTCGAAATGGGCAACGTTCAGGGTTGGTGGAACAACGGCGAAATCGGTGTTGTTACAAACGCAAACGGATATTGGGGAGATAATATTCCTTACGAAAAGGTTGGTGACTTCCTCTTTACAGGTGTAGAAAGCTTTGGCGCTGATACGATGAGAGAGGGCAATAAAGGTACACTTACAAGCTCCGTATTTGAAATCGGCGGAACAGGTTGGATTTCATTTAAGCTTGGTGGCGGTGGCAACGAATTGTGCTACGTTCAGGTAATTGATGCAGTAACTGGTGAAGTTCTTGCTAAATACCATCAGCAGGCACAAAGAGATGCTATTCTTATTCAGTACGTAGCAGATCTTTCCGCTTATATCGGCAGAACTGCAAGAATTCAGGTTGTTGACCAGGCAACAAGCGGTTGGGGATGCGTATCATTTGACCACGTTGTAACATACTATCCCGAAGGCACAGCATTGCCTGAAGGCATTACTGCAAACGATATCAAGGTTAACGTTAAGTACACAATCGACAACGGTAGCTTTGAAAACGGACTTGACGGTTGGACCATGGATATCTGGGAACCAGGCGCACACAACACTTTGGGTTGGGTAGAAAGCGCAGAGCACGATGCAGGTTGGTACACAAAGAACGATGACAGAAAAGATGGCAATAATTTGTTTACATTCTGCAGACCTGACGGTACAAACTGTGAAAACACAAAGGGTGCTTTGATTAGTTCAACATTCACTTTGAAGCAGAACTCTTTCGTATCCTTCAGATTTGGTGGTGCAGGTACACGTGAAGTACGTGTTGAACTTGTTAGAGCAGATGGAACTGTAATTGCTACCTTCTACAATGAAGCTCCCGGTAAGATTAATACAGAAATGTATGCTTACTTCTACCAGTACACAGGAGAAACAGGAGAATGCTTCTTTAGAGTAGTGGATGATTCTGTGTCTAACTACGGTTGCTTCGTAGTTGACGATTTTAGAGTAAATCTTGAAAGCGCACCCGAAGGATTTATTCCTGCAATTCAGTAGACTAATAAAAATTTGACTAACAAAAAGCTCCCCCACTAAAGTTGGGTGGGGGAGCATAAAATCGAGAGACTTATTATGGCAATTAATAAAATTAAAGAACCTTTTTTTCACATCACAGGTGAGAGGGGTTGGATAAACGATCCGAATGGATTGATATACTATAACGATCAATACCATGCGTTTTATCAGCATTATCCCGATGATACTAAATGGGGACCAATGCATTGGGGACACGTTGTTAGTGATGACTTGACTAATTGGAAATATCTTCCCATTGCGCTCACACCAGGTGATGACTGTGACAAAAACGGTTGTTTTTCAGGTACTGCAATAGTACACGATCAAAAGCTTTGGCTCATGTACACCGGCTTTATTGAAAATCAAGGCGGTGAAAGTATTAGACAGGTTCAGTGTCTTGCAGAAAGCTCTGACGGAGTAACCTTTAAAAAGCACGGTATAGTTATTGGAGAAGAAGATTTACCCGAAGGTTATTCTCCCTCCGATTTCCGAGATCCTAAGGTTTGGCTTCACGATGATTATTTTTGGTGTATCGTAGCTGCTAAGAAAAATGAGGGTAGGGGAAGAATTCTCTTGTACAAATCAAAGGATTTGTTCAATTGGGAATTTGTAAACGACCTTTTCGGAAAAGACTCTGCAGGAACTATGATAGAATGTCCCGATTATAACGAGGAGATGGGATATTTACTTTTTTGTGAACAGTTCCAGCCGAGCGAAAACGGAGTACATTTGAATATACATTCTTGTCGTTGGGCTATCGGAAAAATTGATTATTCTACAGGCTTGTTTGTAGAAGAGTCACGTGGAATAGTTGATTATGGATTTGATATGTACGCTCCACAAACCTTTGCATATAATCCCGCGCTTATGGGTTGGCTTAATATGTGGGATAGAAACGTGCCTTCTGAAAAATACGGCTTTGCGGGTATGATGACAGTAGCGAGAAGCATAACTTTTAAAGATGACAGATTGTATCAAGAGCCCATTGTAAACTGCAGTAACGTATATGAAACTTCCGTAACAGATAAGCTTGTAGATAAGGTTGTAAAGGGAGTTATCACTATAAAGGCAACAAAACTTGAAGAATTTTCAATTAAAATGCGTTCTAATGGTGAGAACTACACCGAAATGACCTTGAAAAACGGGGAATGGGTATTTGACCGATCTAAATCGGGTGAAAAAATCATTGGTGCAGAAAAGGACGAAGATTCGTTAAACGGAATTCGCCGTATGCCATTTTCAAACAATGAGAATGTAACAATCACAATTGTGATGGATGAATTCTCAATTGAAATTTTTGAAGACGGTAGAGCATTGTCATCAACGATATATCCACCGTTTGACGGAAAGAGATTAGAGCTTAATATTAAAGCTGAAAGCTGCCAATACGAAAGAGCAGATATTAACTTAAAATAAAAAGTGTTGTCTATTTTCGACAATTTGAAGCGAGTTCAAGCGAGCTCGCTTCTTTTTTGTTAAGAAAAAATTGTTAAAATTGACCAATTCAGAAAAAGTTGATACCTATAAGAAAAAATCAAGTTTTTAGTAATTATTACTGATAATTTATTTTGAAAAACGCAAAAATCCCAATAAAATCAAGGGAATTTTTGTGTAATATTAAACCATAAAAAGTCCTTTAATAACTTGAATTTTGATATTCTTTGTGCTAAAATGAGAATGTATAAATTTCTTTATTATTATATGTCTATGATAAAGAGATAAAAAAACAGTAAATTTATGGGAAAGATAAATTTATTGTAAAAAGTTAAGGAGGTTTCTATGAAAAACAAGAAACTAATAATTATCATTATAGCCGCTGTTGTTGCATTGGCTCTTGTCGCGGGAGGAATTGCATTATTCCTTTTGCCTAAAGAAGACAATGGCTGTGAACACGAATGGCTTGAAGCAACTTGCTTAACTCCCAGACAATGTAAGATTTGTCAAATAACAGAGGGAGAAGCTATAGGACATAAGGGAGGTACTGCTACCTGCACAGATAAAGCAGTATGTTCCTCATGTGGAGAAAAATATGGTGAGCTTTTGTCCCACGATTGGGCAGATGCAACTTGTACAGAAGCAAAGCATTGTAAAAACTGCTCTGCTACTGAGGGTGATGCACTTGGACACACAAGTGATGTTCCACCTTGCAAAGATTCAGTTGAATGTACACGTTGTGGAGAGGTTTATGGACAAGATGGTGTCCATGTATATAACCAAAAAGTAGTTAAGGCAGAAGCAATTAAAAAAGCGGCTGATTGTGAAAATGCCGCCGTATATTATAAATCCTGCTTGTGCGGTGATATAAGCACAAATGATAATGAAACGTTTGAAGACGGTGTGGAATTAGGACACAATCACGTCGAAATTTCTTCAACAGAAGCAACTTGTGAAGAACCTGCAACCAAAACCTACCGTTGCGCGTGTGGTGACGAATATACTGAAACAGTATCGTTGGCGCTTGGTCACAGTATTAGTAACGTAACACCTGAAGAGGTACTTAAAGAAGGCTCTTCTTGTGAATACGTATTGATTTATACTTGCGACAGAGAAGGATGTGGCGAAAAGGTAGAGGGCGAAACAATCGCGCGTCATATATACGTTGCAACTATTACAAAGGAAGCAACCTGTTCTGCCGACGGTGAAAAGACTTATTCTTGCGAATGTGGACATTCTTACACAGAAGCTATTCAAAAGAATGAATCAAGCCACAGTTGGGTTAAGGGTGAGGCTCAAAACGGTGTGAGAGAGGACTCTTGCTCTGCTTGTGGAACAAAGAAGAGCGTTACTGTTTATGAGGGTAACAACACCGGCTCTACAAATGCAAGCGATTTCAAGGATAAAGAAATTGAGCTTAACGATGCCAATATTAATCTTGGCAACGACGTACTTGATGCTATCGGTGACAAGAATATCACAATTTCAGCTGACAAGGTTGAGGGCGACGACAAGCTTGACTTGGGCCTTAGCGAGGAGCAGCTCGCACAGGTTGGCAACAATCCAATTTATAACTTTACAATCAATGACGGAACTGATAATATTTCACAGTTCGGTGAAAACAACTTTGTAACAATCACACTTCCTTATACACTTAGCGAGGGTGAGGACGTTGACAGTATTGCCGTTTGGTTTATTAACGATGACGGTGAGCTTGAGTCCATTAAGGCAACTTACAGTAACGGTTATGTTACTTTCCAGACAAACCACTTTTCATACTATACTGTAACAAGACTTACTCCTGCTGAAAGATGTGCGTTGTACGGACATAGCTATACTGAACAGGTACAAGAAGCAACTTGTACAAAGGATGGCTACACATTGAAGTTCTGTGTACGTTGTCATGCACAGGAAAAGATAGCAGGAGATAGTGCAACAGGACATAAATTTGTTGACAGCGCATCCTCTGCAACCTGTACAAAGGCAGGTAGCATAACTCACACTTGTGAAAAATGTAATTATACATACAAGACAAGAGTTCCTGCTACAGGACATAATTACGTTGAGATAGAAAACGTTGCTTCAACATGTGCTGCAAACGGATACGTTAAATATGAGTGTACCTTGTGTGGTAGCTCATATACAGTAAATGATGCTAAGCTTCCTCACGTATTGAAGGACGAAACAGTTCTTCCTACTTGTGAAACCGAAGGATATGTATTCCATCAATGTGAGAATTGTACTTATAACTATTCTGACAATTATACTTCTGCTCTTGGTCATAGTTATTCAGTTAGCGAATGGACTTGGGCAGATGATTATAGTTCTGCAGCATTGTCATTGGTTTGCGGAAACGACAGTACACATCCTTTGGTGCTTAATGCAACTGTAACTGTTGATGAAACTCGTGTTGAATGTAGTGCAGATTATTTGAAAACTACCCATACGGCAACTGTATCTCACGAAGGTAACACATATACCGATGTGAAGGTCGTTGAAATCGGAACAATCAACCATACATTTGGGGATGATTTGAAATTCAATGATAAAGAGCATTGGAAAGAGTGTGCTTGCGGTGAAAAATCTGATGTAACAGCGCACACATTTGAAAGCGTAACTGAAACAAAGGCTCCCACTTGTACAGAGATGGGTGAAAACACTTTAAGCTGTTCTTGTGGAGCAACTACTACAACAGTTGTCAAAGAGCTTGGTCATAATATGGTAAAGGACGAAGCCGTTGCTCCCACGTGTACGGCAGCAGGTCTTACCGAGGGCTCACACTGTTCAAGATGTGATCACAAGGTGGCACAGCAAGATATTCCTGCGCTTGGACACAAAGATAGCGAATGGATAATTGATAAAGAAGAAACAACAAAAGAAGAGGGCTCAAAGCATATTGAATGTACAGTATGTGGTGCGATCATCAAAACTGAAGCAATTCCCGTTTATGACGGACTTGAATTTACTTTAAGCGATGACGGAAAGAGCTATTACGTATCAGGAATTGGCAATTATAAGTCACTTGATGTTGTAATTCCCTCTGAATATAAGGGACTTCCCGTAACAGTTATTGGCGCAGACGCTTTCTCTAACAATAAGGATATTACAAGTGTTACTATCCCCTCGAGCGTAACAGTAATTGGCGAAAATGCGTTCAAAAATTGTGACGGAATCGTTGAAGCGACAATTCCCGAGGGAGTTGTAACAATTTCCGATAACGCGTTCTTTGCTTGTAAGGCACTTGAGAAAATAACGATTCCTCATTCTGTAATAAGCATTGGTGAAAAGGCATTCAGTAACTGTGGAGTTCTTGAGCTTATTAGCTATATTGGTACAAAAGCCGAATGGGAAGCAGTTGAAAAGGGCAAGGATTGGAACAAGGGCGCAGGTAAGCACGTTGTTGATTGCACACTTGAAGTTCACGAGCACGAATATACTGCGACAGTAACAGCACCTACTTGTGTTTACAAGGGTTATACAACCTATACTTGTGAATGCGGTGATACATACGTTGCAGATGAAGTTGCGGCACTTGGACATAGCCACGTTGCAACAGTAACAGCCCCCAATTGCGTTGATAAGGGTTATACAACCTACACTTGTGAATGTGGTGACACATATGTTGCAGATGAAGTTGCAGCAACAGGCGAGCATACATACGTTGACAGATACTGCACAGTTTGTAAGGCAGAACAGCCCTGTGACCACACAGAGCTTCACGAAGAGACCATTGATTTCACCGAATATGGTGTATGTAAGTGGACTCTTACAATCTCTACTTGCGATTGTGGTGAAGTGAAAAATATCGTTGATATAAACGAGATTGATAATATATCTTGCGATCTTTCCGGCTATGAAGAAGAGTACGTTTATGATGATAACGGCACAATTGTAGGAATGAAGCAGATAAACACTTGTACAAAGTGTGGACTTATTGCTGAAGTTGAGGCAACTGCAGAATTTGACGGTTGTTATGTTTACGTAACATACTTTATTTCCTTCTTGAAAGATGATGAAGTTATCGTTGAAGATATTGCTTGGGATTATGAAGAAGGATACAATCATAGAACAGAACCGATAGAAATCGAGCTTTCAAAAGAATTTGACGGCTGCTGTGGTGGATACTTAGTTGGATATAAGTGCACAGAATGTGGCGAGCTTACTGACGTTGAAGATTACATTACCTTCTGTAACGTTGACATCGACAAGATGCCCACACCGGAAGAAGTAGTTGATGAAGACGGTATAACTCACTACGTATATACAATTGATTGTCCCGATTGCGATATGAAGCTCGTAATGGATAAATGGACTGATAAACGTTCTGTTTGTGAATATTACGAGTATATGTATGGTTATCTCTACTACGGAGATAAATTGTTGGCTTCACAGGAGGATAGCTCCGGTAGTAATTATCACGACTGGAAAGAAACTTATAAGTTAATTGGTGAAACTTGTGAGGACGGTGTTGAAGTAACACGCACATGTTCAATATGCGAATCAACAGAAACTTATACAAATTATGGTCACAATTCTACATATGAAATGATCGACCTTTCTGAAGACATAGCGTGCGGAGGTTATTTCTATGTATCTGTATGCTTAAGATGTGATGAGACGTTAGGATTAGGAAGACATTATTTGAACTGCTCTTTCGAAAGCATATCGGAAGAAATGCTTGATGAAAACGGCAAGGTTTATGGATATACAACTACCAACACGTGTACAAACTGCGGTCTTGTACTTGTTGTGGTATCTTACGCAGAAAACCTTGGCGATTGCAAATACCACGAATATGAAAGCTCCGCTATTTATATTGACGGTGTATGTATCGCAGAAGGTGTTCATAGAGATTATACAGGCACTTCTCACAAATATGAATATGAATATGAGTTTGAAGAGGGTGCCGATTGCGAAAGCGGTCATGTGTACAAGGTAATTCAAACTTGTACGGAATGTGGCTTGAGCGGTGAATACTATACTTCAGGTCATCGATACGATTATATAGTATACATAAATCTCTCCGAATACACTAAATGCGGCGGATATTTTGAAATATATGGATGCCGAGCTTGCGGTAAGATTAATAATATCTATGATAATTTGGCTTGCTGGTTAAATTACACTTATGAAGATTTGATTGACGAAAACGGCAACGTTTACGGACAAAAACGAATTGGAACTTGCTTATCTTGTGGACTTGTTTACACGACAGAGTCTGTTTACGAAGCTATCAGCGATTGCGAGTATAACGTGCACACCTCATACAGTATTTGTATTGGTGATGAAACTATATTTGAATATAGCAACACTACTGTTAATGAAAATCACACTTATAAATATGAGTATGAAATAGGTCCTGCCAAGAACTGTTCAATGGGCTATAGAGTAAATGCTACTTGTACAGTATGTGGACATACTGATCATTGGTATGATTACGGACACGAAACATATTATGAAACGATTGGGCTTTCTGGACACAGCGATGGAAATATTCAAGTTCAAGGTTGCAAGGTTTGTGGCAAAATCACGTATTATTCAACGTCTGACTACAAATGCGAATTTGAAACCAAGACCGAAAATATTCTTGATGATGATGGCAACGTAATCGGTATTCTTACTACTAAAGCTTGCCAAAAATGTGGCTTGACCATCGTTGAGAATGTAAGAGGTGAGCTTGATGAAAATTGTTATCTTACTGTTTATAGTACAATCAAGGTGACAATTGGCGATGAACTCATTTTGGAAGCAAGCAAAAAAGACAACTATGGTTCACAACACCAGTATGAAACAACATACGAAATGCTTGGCGAAACCTGTATGGACGGTGTAAGAGAAACTTCGACTTGCACACGTTGTGGATATAGCAATACTTATGTTTATTACAATCACAGAACCCAAGAAGAAGTAGTCAACCTTGCAGATTACGGTATGTGTGAAGGTATCATATATATCGACACTTGTCAGGCTTGCGAAAAGCTGATTAGCGCTTATGTTGGTTACTACAACTGCAATTGGATTTTCGTTGAAACAAATGCAGACGGTTATGACGTATATGATTGTAGCTATTGCGGAGCAAGAAGATACACTCTTATAACCGTTTCTGAAAAGGATAAGGATTGTCACTATTGCACTACCACTACAACAATTTTCTATGTTAAGGGCGAAGAAGTTTATAGATTTGTCAAAGAAGATTATAGCACTAGTCATAGATACGAATATGAGTTCAATATGAATGGTGACTCCTGCGAGGACGGTTATAATGTAACCAGAACTTGTAAGGATTGTGGTTACAGCTATAATAACGGTAAATATACTTCTCACAATACGTTCAGAATCTATGAATTGAACACAACGGCTGAGGGATGCTGCGACGAGCACTACGTTTTCGTTGAAGCGTGTCCTTGCGGATATTATTTCAAGATAGAGGCAAAGAACGTTGAGTGGAATGATGAAAAGCAAAGCTATTATTGCGAAGAATGTGGCTTGAACGTAATCAACACATCCGATACTGTTGAAGAAGGTTGTCTTAAAACGATAACCAAGACGGCTACAATAATTCACGGTGAAACCGAATTGTTTAATTATTCATCTAAACCTGTTACTTATTTCAACCACGATTACGGTAATCCTAAATGCACACCCGATGAAAACGGTGGCTGGATAGTGAAGTATGAATGTTCAAAATGCGGTGAGGCAAAGAGCGTTAATGCTTCTTATCAAGAAATAGAGCTTGTTGATGATGGAAACGGAAACTATTATTACGATTTCGAGTTCAAGCCCGAAAGAACAAATAATTACAAGTTGACAGCGATTGTTACTCAATCTTTAGGTGATGATTTATACATTGAGCTTTATCGCGTCGTTGATGGCAAGCTTGAGCATATGAACGAATACGGTTGGAGTGCTTATATTAACTGGACTGTAAAATTGACAGCAGGAGAAACTTATATTTACCGTATTGCTTCCGGTTATAATCAAGCAGGAACAAAAGCAGTATTTCGTATTGTAGAAGAAGACACAAGTTCTTTCTGCGATCACAACGATGTGTCATTCAGACAGCTTATTGATGGCGCTGAAACCTGCAAGGACGGATGGATTAGCATAAGCTTCTGTCAGTATTGCGGAAGATTTAACAGCGTTTTAGAATGTTATTATCACGAAGAATGGTCTCAAGACTATCTTGACCTTGGATCACTTGGTGCATGCCAGCAGGGATATGGTTATTACTTCTATTCCTGTGCTTGTGGTGAATGGTTTGGATTTGCTACTGAATTCTACTATGATTCTTATGATAGTACTCAGGAATATGACGAAAACGGAAATCTCGTTAACGTAGAAACACTTTATTGTTCATACTGTGATTTGAAATATGTTGCCAGAAATTATTCAGTTAAGGATAATGCTAACTGCAGAATGACATATTACTATCACATAACTATTTCAATCGGTGATAACGTGCTTCTTGACAAAGATTATGAAATCACACAAAAGCACCACGATTATGAAATGAGCTTTGATATGCTTGGTGAAAGCTGTCTTGACGGTTATTACAAAATTTATACTTGCACAGATTGTGGAGATAGCTATACAGAAGAAGATCTGTACTATTCTCACAGCCGTTACACCGTTTATGAAGTAAATGCAAGTGAAATAGGATGCTGTGACAAACACGATAACGTTAGAATTTATTCTTGTCCTTGTGGATATAGTATGGATTTATCTGCATATAATCTTGAGTGGGGCAAGGAAGAGCCAAACGGTTATATGTGTTATGATTGTGATTTGCGAATTATTTGGATTGACGATACAACTGAAGATGGTTGCTTCGAAACAGTTGATAGGGTTGCTACAGTTTATAACGGAAATGAAGAGCTTTATCACTTTGAGGGCAAGTACACAAGCGCAAATCATTCATTTGATAATGCGAGTGTTGAAATTATTGATGGTATTTATAACATCAATGCAACTTGTTCAAAATGTGGCGAATCAAGATATTACGGTAGTGAGCAGGCAAATACCGTTAAACAAGAAAACGGTGAGATTTATTTCGATTTCGAATTCACTCCCGATGAAACAAAGGTCTATAGATTTGAAGCATTTGACACTGATTCTATGGACGTGAATGTTTACCGTGTCGTTGACGGTGAACTCGATTATGAGTACAATGGTTGGTGGGACACTAACACTTCATTTACAAAGATTTTGAATGCAGGTGAAACCTACATTTACCGTATATATACGGAAGAGGCAAAGACAATTAATTTCTTCTTTGGTGAAAGCTATATTGATGGCTCTGAATGTAACCATTACAATTCCGTCACATTCTCATGCTTGCTTGAAGGTTCAACAAGCTGTGAAGACGGTACTTTGTACGGATATATTTGCCGTGAATGTGGAAGATTATCAAATGTATATCTCAACTATTCTCACGATTCAGCAATTAAAGATACGGTTGATTTCTCCGATTATGGCGCTTGCTATGGATCATATACTTACTATGCTTGTGCGTGTGGTGAATATGATTACATTAGTGTAAACAACTATTGCTACGACACTTACACAAGCAATCAGTACTACGATGAAGAAGGTCATCTTGTTTACATTGAAACACATGTTTGCTCAAAATGTGGCTTGAGATATGATTACTCTTATTATACAGTGAGAGATGCATTAACTTGTACATCAACCACCTACTATACATATTCCATCACGATTAACGGAAGTCTTATAGTAGAAAAAAGTTACACAAGAACCTCAACAGATGCTCACGATTATGTAACTTCGGGTCAGCTTGACGACGGTGCTATTACTTGTGAAGACGGTGTAACTATTACTTATACTTGCAAGGATTGTGGATATTCATATAGCAATCACTACACTTATCACGAAACCTTTACTCAAGAAGTAATTGACCTTGAGCAATACGGTGCAGTCTGCCGTGGATATGCGAGATTGTATGGTTGTGCTTGTGGTGAAAACACATATCTTAATACAAACTTGCTTTGTGATATGGATAGCAGATGGATTAATAGCTGGGTTGAAAATGCTATTCCTAGCTCTTATCAATATACTGCAAGTGGATCACAATGGTTTGAGAATAACAGCTATCTTTACACTTGTGCAGTAACCGACCCCGAGCAATGTGCATTTAAGTATAGATATTCATATTATTGGATTAAGGATGAAGATGCTTGCAAGGCATATCAATATGTAACATATCAGTTTGGTTATGATGAAGCAAACGATACTTGGTTGTATGAAATTACATTCAAAACAGGTTCGGTTAGAACTTATCACAACTATACTGTAACAAGTGGCACAGGTTTTACTCATTATGATTGCCCCGATTGCGGAAGCTATTATCATACAGATACTACCTATATGTATAATAGCTATGGTTGGTCTTATACTAAAACGAACGAAATTAAGGCGTTGAATACACTTAATGATGGCAGAGCTAAGTACTATGAGTGTATTCAAGAATATGACTTTGATAGCAATGGCTCACATTATCACAAGCGTTCATTCGAAAAACGCATTTATGCAGATGATAGCGAATGGTATCATGAAGAAACTTATGTACCGTATAGTGGAATAGTAAGCGGAACAACATATAACGGTTGGGAAGTAAGCTCTTTAAGTCACGAGACAGATGGTAGCGAATATTCTGAAAAATATGCCTACGTTAATGTAAAGGGATACGAATTCCGTATATATACTCTTGTTACAGATGATGATTATTGGGAAAGATATGATTATACCTATGAAATCAAACAGGGCGAGGGATGCTTCAGAACTACTGTTTACACAAATAGTGATGGAGCTAACGAAATCACATCTAACGAAGATTATTGTAAGATGTGGTGGAGCACAACAATCCAATATCCCACTTGTACACAGGATGGTATAGATTGTAATTACTGTGGAATTTGTGATAAGCAAGGATCAGAGTATTCAACGAATCCATATGGACACGGTTGGAACTATATTACTGAAGATTGGTATTACTGTTATAGATGTGGCCTTGAAAACATCAACGGCGCAGATGGAACAATAGTGATGGCTGATTTGACCAAGGACTATGGCAACGGTGAAAACTACGTTGTTGGTTATTGGAATAAGGGTCAAGTAGATTTCACACAGTATGTGTGCCTTGTTCTATCAACGGGCGAAGAAATCATACTCGAAGGCATCGAATATAGCGAAATCGAAGGACTTCGCGCAGTAGTATTCAGTAAAGCGGCAGTTGAAGCGGCTGCAACCGAGCTTGGATATTCTGCAGATGAATATCTTGTTAAGTTTGTATTCGTTCCTTATGGCGCTGACTCCAGCTTTGACTACGCTGTTACTTTTGATAGTTGTGTTGAATATGACGGTGGTGTTATTACCGGCAATATTACAATTAACGGTAAGGTTGATGCTTATCAAACAGCATCATATACAATAATCCCCGAAGAAGATAGCGGCTGGTTCATAAAATCAAATTATGTTTTTAGTCTTCGCGATGCGAATGGAGACTATGTAATGAATTATTTCGCTGCTGGACAATTGTATTATTATGTTCTCAATGCAGGTGAAACTTATACCTTGTATTTTGACGGTATGTATAGCAACGGTTTTGAATACAATATAGTCATTAGTTGCAGACCAGTTTCAACAAAATAATTTAATAACAAATCTTTACAGGCGCAAGCATTTGCTTGCGCCTGTTTTGCGCTTGAATTTTTACAAAAAAAGAAGACAACCGAAAATCGCTTGTCTTCTAAAAATTTATTCAATTAAAAATCAAACAAATTTTTTAACGCTTGCTAAACGGCAAGCTACATCATCTCAGTCCGAATTATTTTGTGTTGCTACCGTTGGTATTTGTGTTCGCACCAAGAGAGTTTTCGTAGGATTCAACCATCTTCTTAACCATCTGACCGCCGATGCTACCTGCCTGACGAGATGTGAGGTCACCGTTGTAACCGTTAGAATTCAAGTTTACTCCAACTTCGTTAGCTGCCTGCATCTTGAACTGCTCAAGAGCCTTTTTAGCTGACTTATTTGCCATAACGTTCTCCATTCTGTCGTTTTAGCGACTGATTTTTTCCTTAATTAGAAAGGAATTTAATCTATATTATCGAGAGGCGTTGCAAAGAAAATACACAACGCACTCCCGATATCCAAAACGATTGTTTAAGTATCAAAACCGCATCGCGAATTTTCTCTGCTTCGCTTCTCTGATATTATTTTGACCAATCGAAAAATAAATATGAATGGAAAAATTTGTTTTATAATAAAATGGCAGAGCATTTCGCTCTGCCATGATTTTATCAAATTATTTTTATATTACTTTCTAATATTTATTTTGGACATATTATTGTAATGTTATATTATTATTTTGTCAACATGTTGTTAATAATAATTTTGGATTCGTTGTTAACAGGTACACTTTTTTTATATAACCTCTTGACAAATTGCACAAAAAATGATAATATATCTACGTATGAAAAACTGTGAGAGGAATAAGTAGTGTTTCTTTGTTCGTTCAGAGAGCTGACGGTTGGTGCGAGTCGGTGGGGCGGGAAATATGAAGCTATCCTTGAGTTGCTTCCGAAAGGAAAGTCGGGTTGCGTCCGTTAAAGCGCGTGGCTGTTTTTTACAGTCTATGAGGTCATTTTCGTGAGAAAATGGCGAAATAAGGTGGTATCGCGAGCGCTCTCGTCCTTATGCTTATGCATTTGACGTGGGGGCTTTTTTATATACTGCATTTGCGCCACGAGATTCTATCGCTACGCTCCAGAATGACAGCGTGGCGTTATGTCTGGCAAAAGATTTTTAAAGAGGTAGTTATGTTTTTTGTATACATAATGACAAACAAAACCAAAACAGTTTTGTATACAGGTGTAACAAATAATTTGAAACGTCGTGTTTGTGAACACAAAAGTAAGTTGATTGACGGATTTACTAAAAGGTATAATGTTGATGTTCTTGTATATTATGAAGAATATTCTAATGTTAATGAAGCTCTTTTGAGAGAAAAAAGCATTAAAAATTTGGTTAGAATGAAAAAAGAATCATTAATTAATATAACGAATCCCGAATGGAAAGATCTTTCCGATTTTTTTGAATAAACTTTTGTCTGCAAATTTCTTTATCTCGCCACGCTGTCATTCTGGAGTGAAGGCGCGCCGAGATTCTATCACTTCACTTCGTTTCGTTCCAGAATGACACTTAAAAGTGTCCTGCGCGCCATAACGATAGAATCTCGTGGCGATAGTTTTCTAATTTATATTGAAAAAGTGGACAAAACATTCGCACAAAGCGAGTGCTAACATAGCTGAAATTTTTTAACATAAACCGAAAGGAAAAAAACAAAATGAAATGGACTTCACTTAACGATTTGAGAGAAAGCTATCTTGCTTTCTTTGAGAAAAAGGGACATTTGAGATTAAAATCTTTCCCCCTTGTTCCCATTAATGACAAATCTTTGCTTCTTATTAACTCCGGTATGGCTCCTATGAAGAAATACTTCACAGGTGAAGAAGAGCCCCCGAGAAATCGTGTTTGCACATGTCAAAAGTGCATCAGAACTCCCGACCTTGAGAGAGTTGGTCACACAGCTCGTCACGGTACATTCTTTGAAATGCTTGGTAACTTCTCATTCGGTGACTACTTTAAGGTAGAAGCTATCGAATGGTGCTGGGAATTCCTCACAAAAGAGCTTGAAATTCCCGAAAACTTGCTCTGGCCCTCAATTTACGTTGAGGACGATGAGTCCTACGACATCTGGGTAAACAAGATTGGTGTTAACCCCGAGCACGTAGTTCGCATGGGCAAGGCAGACAACTTCTGGGAGCACGGCACAGGTCCTTGCGGTCCTTGTTCTGAAATCTACTTTGACCGTGGAGAAAAGTACGGTTGTGGCGACCCCAACTGTAAGCCCGGTTGCGAATGCGACAGATACATGGAAATCTGGAACAACGTATTCTCACAGTTCAACAATATGGGCGACGGCACTTATGAAGAACTTGCGCAGAAGAACATCGACACAGGTATGGGTCTTGAACGTCTTGCTTGCGTAATGCAGGGTGTTGACAATATGTTTGAGGTTGACTCAATTCGTGCTATTATTGACAAGGTTTGCGAAATTTGTGGCAAGACATACGGAAACGATGCTAACAATGACATTTCAATCCGTGTTATCACCGACCACACAAGAAGCGCAATGTTTATGATTGCTGACGGCGTTATTCCTTCAAATGAGGGACGTGGCTACGTTCTTCGTAGAATTATTCGCCGTGCTTGCCGTCACGGAAAGCTCCTTGGTATCAAGGGCGCGTTCCTTGTTGATATGGTTAACGTTGCAATTAACGAAAGCTGTGCGGCTTATCCCGAGCTTTCAGAAAAGGGTGACTACATTCGCAAGGTGCTTTCTATGGAAGAAGAAAGATTTGACGCTACAATCGACGCAGGTCTTTCAATCCTCTCCGACCTCATTCGTGGCGCAATTAAAGAAAACAGCGACACAATCTCAGGTGAAGAAGTATTTAAGCTTTACGATACATTCGGCTTCCCGATTGACTTGACACGTGAAATCGCTGAAGAAAATCACCTCAAGATTGACGAAGAAGCATTCAAGGCGCTCATGCTCGACCAGAGAACAAGAGCGAGAGAGGCAAGAGCTAATATCAGCGGCTGGTCCGATAACTCCAAGAATATTCTTGCTGACCTTCCCAAAACTGAATTTACAGGTTATACAGATTATAGAACTGAAGCTAAGGTTGTTGCAATCCTCGTTAACGACGAGAGTGTTGACACAGTAAACGAAGGCGATTGCACAGTTGTTCTTGACAAGACTCCTTTCTACGGAGAGGGCGGTGGTCAGGTAGGTGACTCCGGTACAATCTATGGTGCAAACTCACTTCTTACAGTTTACGATACAAAGAAAACCGACGGTGTTTATATCCACCTTTGCACAGTTGCAAACGGAACATTGAATGTTGGCGATACAGTAACTGCAGATATCACAGATGCTCGTCGTGATGCTATTAAGAGAAACCACTCCGCAGCGCACTTGCTTCAGGCAGCTCTTCGTTCTGTTCTTGGAACACACGTTGAGCAGGCGGGCTCTTACGTTGACGAAAATGTTTGCCGTTTCGACTTTACACACTTCGTTGCTCTTACAGAGAGCGAAATCAAGCAGGTTGAGGCGCTTGTTAATGCTCACATTCTTGCTGCTAACGAAATCGTTACAAAGGAAATGGACATCGAAAGCGCAAGAAAAGAGGGTGCTATGGCGCTCTTTGGCGAAAAGTACGGCAAGACAGTTCGTGTTGTTAAGATGGGTAGCTTCTCAACTGAGCTTTGTGGTGGTACACACTGCGATAATACAGGCAAGATTGGTCTTTTCAAGATTATCAGCGAATCATCTGTTGCTGCAGGTGTTCGTAGAATTGAAGCAGTAACAGGACTTGGCGTTCTTCATATTCTTGCAACTCGTGAAGCACTTATCAATCAGGCGGCTGCAGAACTTAAAGTTCCCAACGCAAACGACCTTGCAAAGAGAGCGAATGCCGTTATGGGTGAAATTGCTTCTCTCAAGAAAGAAATCGAAGCGCTCAATAATAAGATTGCAGCTTCCAAGCTTGATGGTGTTCTTAACTCTGCAAAGACAATTAAGAGTGTTAAACTCATCGCATTCAATGCCGAGGGTATGGACGTTGATAGCGCAAGAACACTTGGTGATAAGATTAAGGCAGAGCATTCCGACACAGTTGCAGTTCTTGCTGTAAATGCCAACGGAAAGCTCAACTTCATCGCAGTTGCAGGTAAGGACGCAGTTGCAAATGGCGTTCATGCAGGCAAGCTCGTTGGTGTTGTTGCGGCTGTTACAGGCGGTAAGGGCGGCGGACGTCCCGACTCTGCTATGGCAGGCGGCGCAGATGTTTCGAAGATTGATGAAGCTTTGAAAAAAGCAGAAGAAATTGTTGAAACAATGTCAAAATAATTGGACAAAACTATTATATAAAATAGAGAAAAACGGCAGGGAAACCTGCCGTTTTTTGATGTGTAGCACTCACATTGTGCTGCTGTTTTGCGTCGCTTTTCTACTTTTCGATTTTGCGTTAGCAAATGGCTGACGTAAGTCGGGCAAGAAAAGAGGCGACCGCCCGCGCGGCGTTAGCGCAAAATGCCCGTTTTCTTTTTGCAAAGCTTTTTCTTTTGGGGCTATTTTCTCAAAAGAAAAAGCGGTAAAAGGTTTTGCTGAATAAAATTACTATTATGAAGAAAGTTGGAAAAATTCGTTCATAGATTCCTGCGCGTGTTAAAACACGCTTGGTTTTACTCGTTCCACGATGTTTCACTTACAAAACTTCGCTATCGCTCAGAATGACACGTAGCCGAGATGTTTGTGCTTGACACAACTTTGAGCTTGTGATATAATGAAAGAACATTCAAAAAGTATTATTATAATTGAATGGAGTAAAGTTATGAACAGAAAAATTGATGATATGAAAAAAGAATCAAAAAAACCAAGAAATACAATGATTTTTGGGTACTTATTATTTGCTTTGACATTTTCTTATATGTATTATAACGGTAAAAGTTTCTTTGATAAAGACATAATAACAATGTTTTTATTTAATTTTATGGTTGGAACTTTTAGTTTATATGGTTGGCTATATGCTATAACCTACAGGGTTGAATTTGATGATAATAAAGTGTTGCTAAAAACTTTTTTTAGAAAAGTTGAAATTAATATCTGCGATATAGAAAAATATACTTACAATAGATATAGAAAATCTGCATTTTATCAATTTAATTTATTCATAAAAGGTAAAAAGATTTTAATTAATACAAGATATAAAGAAGAGTTTGAACAAATATTGATAAATCACAATATAGAAATACTTTCTAAAGGCAGGTGAAAATATGAAATTAGTAATAATCGTTGGCTCGGGCGCTGTTGGAAAAATGACCGTTGGGCAGGAGCTTATGAAGATAACCAATCTGCGTCTTTTTCACAATCATATGATGATTGAGCCGGTTATTGATATTTTCGGCTATTTTCACGGTGGAGTTACACAAAAGTTGCGTGAAATTATCTTCGAGGAGTTCCTAAAAAGTGATAACGAGGGTATGATTTTTACGTTTCTGTGGGCTTTCGATATGCCGAGCGACAGGGAATACATAATGAGTGTTGCACAGAAATTTGACGAGGTTTACTGTGTTGAGCTTATTGCCGACAAAGAGGTGCGCCTTGAAAGAAATAAGACCGAAAATCGTTTGAAGAATAAGGCGTCCAAGCGTGATTTGTCTGCCTCCGAGCAGAGATTACTTAACGAGGAGAGATATCGCCTTGTGAGTGAGGATGGCGAAATTCCATTTGAGAATTATATGAGAATTGACAATACCAATCTTTCGCCCGATGTGGTTGCGCAAATGATAAAAGAAAAATTTGATTTATAAAAAAACGGCAGGAAAACCTGCCGTTTTTTGAATACAATTTATTATTTCTCGTGGAATTCTTTAAGCACAAGTTCTTTATTCTTTTCAAGTGCCCAACGAATACTCCATTCTCTTGGGAAGATGAGAAGATTATTTCCTCTATAGTCCTGAACCCACTTTGTATCGGTGTCAAGCGTGAGCTTGGTGGGGTCGATATTTTCGTTTTCAATCCAACGAACGTATGCCTGTGGCATTGGACGGCGAATAATATCAACACCGTATTCGTGTTTCAATCGGTATTCAAGTACCTCGAACTGAAGCACACCAACAACGCCGACGATAACACGTTCCATACCCGAGTTTGGTTCAAAGAACATCTGAATTGCACCCTCTTGGGCAATCTGATTCATGCCCTTGGCGAACTGCTTACGCTTCATTGAATCCTTCTGCTCAACAAGTGCGAAATGCTCGGGAGCAAAGGTGGGAATTCTATCAAATGTGAATTTGAGTGATGGGTCGCAAATTGTGTCACCGATTGAGAAAATGCCTGGGTCGAATACACCGATAATGTCACCTGCGTATGCGCAATCAATGATTTCGCGTTCTTGCGCCATCATCTGCTGAGGTTGGCTGAGTTTTGCAACCTTGCCCGCCTGAACGTGAAGATATTCTTTGTTTCTTTCGAATTTACCCGAACAAATTCTCATAAAAGCGATTCTATCTCGGTGCGCCTTGTTCATATTCGCCTGAATTTTGAACACGAAAGCAGAGAATTTATCGTCAAATGGGTCGATTGTGTCATCTCCTGCGCGACGGGGCAGGGGAGATGTAGTCATCTCAAGGAAGCTCTTAAGAAATGGCTCAACGCCGAAGTTGTTAAGAGCGGAGCCGAAGAATACGGGAGAGAGCTTGCCGTGGCGCACTCTTTCAAGGTCGAATTCGTAGCTCGCAACGTCCAAAAGTTCAATTTGGTCAACGAGTGCGCGTCTATCGTATTCGCCGATGAGCTCGTCCATTTTTTCTGTGTCGGTAATATCGCAAGAGATACCTTCTATTCTGTTTCTTCCGCTATGGAATTCATCAAAAGCGAGAATTGAACGTCTTTCACGGTCAAAAACGCCCTTGAAATTCACTCCGCAACCGATGGGCCAGTTCATAGGATATGTGCCGATACCGAACTCGCGTTCAAGCTCGTCAAGAAGGTCGAAAGGATCTCTTGCCTCACGGTCGAGCTTGTTGATGAAAGTGAAAATCGGAATATCACGCATAGCGCAAACCTTGAAAAGCTTTCTTGTCTGTGGCTCAATACCCTTGGCTGCGTCAATTACCATTACCGCAGAGTCCGCTGCCATAAGTGTTCTGTATGTGTCCTCTGAGAAGTCTTGGTGACCGGGTGTGTCGAGGATGTTGATGCAATAATCGTCATATTCAAACTGCATAACAGAGGAGGTGATTGAAATACCTCTCTGCTTTTCGAGGTCCATCCAGTCACTTGTTGCGTGACGGTCGGATGCCTTACCCTTAACAGTACCTGCGGACTGAATTGCACCGCCGTAGAGCAAGAATTTTTCAGTAAGAGTAGTTTTACCTGCGTCGGGGTGGGAGATTATCGCAAATGTTCTTCTTCTTTTTACTTCGTGATTAAAATCTGCCATTTTTCTTTCCTTTATGTTAAATTAAGTTAATTTTAAATGTTCACAACATTTCTATTTTACTATATTTTGTTCCTTTTTTCAAGATGTTTCTAGAAAATAATATAAAATTTCAAATTTAATTTGCCAAATTGGTGTCATACAAATTGGGATTTATCATTCAAATTTTGATTTATCTAACAGTTAGCCTTCCCCTGGGGGGAAGGTGGGAGGCGAATGCCTGACGGGTGAGGGGAGCGCCACTTAGTTTACACTAACGACTTTC
>JAZKZP010000015.1:0-3046 GCA_045612715.1 Eubacteriales bacterium | reverse complement strand
CGTAAGGACAATCTCCTGAAAATCCAAAACGGGTAAAACCGGCTGAAGCCTTCATACTCTGACGAATTCTTTCAACCAATTCTATAACATTTGATTTTACTCCCTCTATATCGTCCGACATACTTCCACTATTGTCCATCAAAAAAGAGAGCTTCACCTCAAGATTGGAGGTGCTGTTCAATCGAGTTAAACTCATACAGTTACGACTTATACCCTCAATTTGATCTCCATCTAATTTTACTTCTAAATCATCCAAAGAGATGTTGTTAACAAACTTCCCGGATTGATCCACCGGCTTAAAATAGATGTGCATCTTTTGTGGATAACCATACACACTGAATCCTTGATAGATAATATCAGCCACAGCAGAAGATATATTAACGGTAGAACGCACAGAAACCTTCTCTTCTGCAACTCCTTCTGCTGTCTTCAACAGAGAAATTCGACGAATATTCCATCCGGTTCCCTCTTCAGAAAGATCACTCTTCATCTGCAATTTTAGACGAATGTTTTTACCTGCCAAATGAGTTACATCCAAATACTCTTCGTAGGATTTAGACGTCCCTCCCCTATGCAGATAGCGTCTATACTCCTTCCCCTCTTCTTGAATATAAAGTTCTACCTCATCATAATAACGTTCTACAGAAAATTCGTGAGAAAGAGACAAATGCAACTTCTCTCCATCACCTAAATTTGCCGGCACAAAAATTGGTTTACTCTCTGCACTATATACCTTATTGGATAAATAGGTCCCTGTAGAAAGGGCGGAATCTTTCAATGAAAAACCTTCAATTACCCACTCTGCATTCATCCGAAAAGCATTTGCAGAATAATACGTTTCCACCTCAACAAGACTATTGCTTTTTTGTAAATTTCTACTTTCAAAATTTCCTTTCTCCGGCATTTCTACACTCACGCCGGCACTTCCCAATTGTGCAACCAATAACCCTACTGTTACACAAATCCACCTTAAAATTTTCATTTTACTTTTTTATGATCTTATTTATATAAACATTATCTCTATTTTTCAATCTCAAAGTATATATTCCACTATGCAATCCTTCGAGAGAAAGTTTTTTGCATCCTTTCTCTCTGCGCAAAACCTTGCCATCTGCACTCAAAAGTTCCACCTCGGTACAAGATTCTCCATTTTCGATATACAAACAATCCTTAACCGGATTCGGATAAATTCTTTGGGCAGAGCTTGACAAATCCTCAACAGAAGATGACTCATTAAATGTTGCAGAGATTGTCACCACATCCTGTACATTTTTCACCTCATACAGGCCGACTGAATTCTTGGTCAGTAATTCTCCTTGGTCTGTAAAAACACTCTCCACCTCATATCCTTCGTGAGGAATTACCTTTACCTCGGCTGTCGATCCCCAACGAATCAGACTGTCCGGCACCTGAATCTCCCCATGATCAACTTGTGCTGACTTTATCCGGAATGTTTCAACATATCTCACATAAAAACACTTATAAAGATACGTATCAAAATATCCTGTTTCCGATGGGTCGAGGTCCAAATGAATCTCTTGCTTATTGGCATGTGAAAGCCCCAATGTATTTGTTGTCGCTAAATAGACACCCCCTAAATCGTCAAATGTACATGACCCGATCCCGTCAAACGGAGAGTTCTGCATTGCCAATGCCCATCGGAACTGCTTGTCGGCATCATACTTTGCCAAGACTGACGAGTGTGCTGTATCCTGCTCATAGTAGAGTGAAATACCCTCCGCAAACTCCAGACTCAGACGATTACCTTTCCCGTATGGCTTCATTAAATTGACATAAAAATTACCCTTTTTATCGTAATAATAGTCAGGAAACGACCAAAAGGCTGTACTTACCGTAGATAGGTTATACTGATATCCTTCTTGAGAATAGCAGTTAAAATCTCCATCCACATCTTTGTAAGTCATCAAGAAGCGATGTTCACTTTTTTCTCCCATATTCATACCATACAGATGTCCATCTTCTCTGTAATACAAATAGTGCGGTAACTCTTTGCTCCAACTAAACTTATAATTTATCAACTCAGGGTATCCATCCTCTTTCAATAAATATTTTGCCACAAAGGCATCATTCAACCCCCCGGTGGCACTTAACAACACCTCATGTTCCGGACGGAAATCAATATCCATGCTCTCGCTGAATACCGCACTCTTAATTATCATCGTATCCTTGTGAATCAACATATAATTGGGATATTCTTCATCGTATGGGTATGGAATCCCATACAAAAAGTCATAGTAGGTAGCAGGGACATTATAAATATCATATCCATCACCCCCCAAGGCAAAATCCCACACCAAATTGAAATCCGGGTCTATCTTCGCGATATATGCATCTGCACCACCATGGCAACGGGTATCACTCTTCAGCCGATTTTGGTTCAATCCTTTAAAATCGTCTCCGATAAACAACATCAAGAAAATATTTCCCTTATCGTCCATTAAACAATACTCAACTCCCAAACCATACGGATACTTGGTTTTATCCAAACTTAAATCACATGTCTCCATATCCAACAAATCACCGGTTTCCAAATCAATTTTTAAAAGATGTTTGAAAAGCATACCCGTTGGATGTTGAACAAACGGCTTATTGTTATACTCAAAAGCAACAGAGTCGGGGCAATCAGGCCCTATTGAACCTGTCCAAGTATCAGCATCTGCAAAAAGATATCCCTTAGGGGATATATAAAGGTGATTTACCTTAATACCCGAACAAGCTATCTGAGTAACATTAGAAACCCAAAGCAGGTCTCCATCCCGATTCATTTTCGCAAAAAAATACCCAAGATAATCATGAGGGTTTTCAATTCTGGTTCCATCCGGAAATTCCATAAAATGGTGATATGCTCCAAAAAAATAGGCATTCCCAAGAGAATCCATAATGGTTGCCTGACCTCCCAAGTTAGCATACTCATTTCCTTTATAGGTTTTTACCCAATCCAAATCCAAACCATAGTCCCCATTGGAAAAAATCTCAGTCTCTTTATGCGAAACAGCATATTGCGCAAAACTTGAAATTAGAGGAG
>JAZKZP010000014.1:0-9544 GCA_045612715.1 Eubacteriales bacterium | reverse complement strand
CTGCAATTTCGCAGGAAATGAAAGAAGCATCTGGTTTCCGTGGCTTTATCGCATTTGCCGACGACCTTGTAAGTGCAAAGAGCGAATATATGAACGTAGTTTCTTATATGCTTGGTAGAATTGCGGTGTTTGATAATATCGACAATGCGACAGAGATGGCAAAAGCGCTTAAATACCGTGTAAGAGCAATTACACTCGACGGTCAGCAGATTAACGTTGGCGGTTCGTTTACGGGTGGTTCAATTAAGCACGGACAGAGCATTTTGTCCCGCGCAGGTGAAATAAAGAAGCTCGAGGATGAATCTAAAAATCTTGAAACAGCCGTTTCTAAACTTGCCGAAACTCATAAGTCATTGACAAGTGAGCTTGAAGGCATTGAGCGTGAAATTAAAGCTCTTGAGGATAGAAAGAAGATTATTGCTCTCATGCTTGGAAGCGAAAATACGAAGCTTCAGCAAATCAATGCAAAAATTGATGCTAATAAGACTCTTATGGATAAGCTCCAAGAGGATTACGATAATATCGTTAAGATGCGTGAACGCTATGAAGAGGATTTTGCAACTCTCACTGAACAGATAGCAGCATTTGATGAAAAGATTGCGGCAATTTCCGAGATTAGAAGCGATAAGGACGTTGAAAAGAATGAACTCTCTGATAAAAAGGACGAGCTTTCAGGAGCTTTAACGGCAATCTTTATTAAAATTAATGAGCTTCAAAAGGATATTGAAACCGAAAATCTTCTTATTGAAAAGAGTCGTGAACACATTGAAACCCTTAAGGGAGATATCGAAGGACAGGACGAAAAGGTTAAGGAATATCGTGACCGTCTTGCTTCTCTTGAAGAGGAGAGAGAAGAAAATCGTGAAAAGCTTTCTGAGGGCGAAAAAGTACTTAACGAGCTTAATTCAGAGCGCGCTCGTCTTGAAGAAAACAGCACTGAATACGAGAAGAAAATCAATGCAGTAAATGCAAAGATTAAAGAGAAAACATCTCACAAGGACATTCTTGTAAGAGAAAATTCTGCTAATGAAAATAAGCTTGCAAACCTCAAAAATGAGTATGACAAACTTTCAAGCAAACTTTGGGATGATCATGAATTGACTCGTAATCAGGCGATGGAGCTTGGCTATGAGCAGATTACTGCCGAAGAGCGCCCCGCACTTGCAAAGATTCAAACTGAATGTAGAAACAAGCTTCGTGCGATAGGTCACGTTGACCTTGATGCCGTAAATAAATATAAAGAGGTCAAGGAACGCTATGACTATATGGACAAGCAAATTCGCGACCTTACAGCATCTAAGCAAGAGCTTGAAAAGATAATTTCTCAGCTTGACAACGAGATGAAGAGCTCATTTATCGAGTCATTCCATAAGATTAACGAAAACTTTAATAGAGTATTCGTTGAGCTTTTCGGTGGTGGATATGCAGAGCTTCAGCTTACTGATCCCGAGGACGTACTCAACTGCGGCATTGAAATCAAAGCCGCGCCTCCCGGAAAGATTATCAAGAATCTTATGCAGCTTTCCGGTGGTGAACAGGCATTTATTGCGATTGCTTTGTTCTTTGCGGTGCTTCAGGTTAATCCGTCACCGTTCTGTATCCTTGACGAGATTGAAGCTGCACTCGACGAAGCAAACGTCTCAAGATTTTCTGAATATATCAAGAAATATACGGGCGGCACACAGTTCATTCTTATTACACACAGACGTGGTACTATGGAGAGTGCAAACCGTCTTTACGGTGTAACTATGCCCGAGCACGGCATATCAAAGATACTTTCTTTGAACGTTGCCGATATTGCAAAGAAAAAGGAAGGAGATTGGGATGGGATTTTTGGATAAATTAAAGTCAGGTCTTCAAAAGACTAAAGATGCTCTCTTTAAACCGATCGATCAAATGCTTAAGGCATTTACAAAGGTTGACGAGGAGCTTCTTGAGGAGCTTGAAGAAATGCTTATCTGCGCAGACGTAGGTGCAGGAGCTACTGATGAAATAATTGAAAAACTCCGCGATGATATCAAGGAGGAAAAAATAAAAGACGCTGATGAAGTTAGAGCATTCTTGAAGAATACTCTTAAAGAGATGATTGGAGAGGGCGGACCTTTGGTGCTTAACACAAAGCCCTCTGTAATCCTTGTTATCGGTGTAAACGGAGCTGGTAAGACAACCTCTATCGGTAAGATTTCAAACAAGCTTCGTAAGGACGGCAAAAAGGTAGTAGTTGCTGCTGCGGATACTTTCCGTGCGGCTGCAATTGACCAGCTTGCGGTTTGGTGTGAAAGAAGTGGTGTTGACCTTGTTAAGCAAAACGAGGGAAGTGACCCTGCGGCTGTTGTTTATGATGCTATTAACTATGCGAAGAACAAGGATGCCGACGTGCTTATCGTTGACACTGCAGGACGTCTTCACAACAAAAAGAATCTTATGAACGAGCTTGAAAAGATTAATCGTGTAATTTCAAGAGAATTGCCAAATGCTTCTCGCGAAAACCTTTTGGTGCTTGATGCAACAACAGGACAGAATGCAATTCTTCAGGCAAAAGAATTCAAGAACGCAGCAGATATCACAGGTCTTGTTCTCAATAAGCTCGACGGTACTGCAAAGGGTGGAATCGTACTTTCAATCAAGCGTGAGCTTGGTATTCCCGTTAAGTTTATCGGAGTTGGCGAAAAGATTGACGATATGCAGCCCTTCAGTTCTGAAGAATTTATTTCTGCATTGTTTGAATGATGGAGAATATAAAAATAGTTTTTGCCTCGGGCAATAAGCACAAAATCGAAGAATTTGGCTCAATTTTAAAGAAATATATTCCCGATATTGAACTTGTTTCTATGAAGGAAGTTGGTATTTTTGACGATATAGTTGAAGATGGATTGACCTTTGAAGAAAACGCGATGATAAAGGCAAGAGCCGTGTCAAAATATGGATATATCGGAGTTGCAGACGATTCTGGAATTACGGTTGAAGCGCTCGGTGGTGCTCCGGGTATATACTCGGCAAGATATGCGGGTGAGCACGGTAACGATAAAAAGAACAACCAAAAATTGCTTGACGATATGAAAGGGATTGAAAATCGTAATGGCGCATTTGTATGTGCTATTGCTTGTGCATTCCCTGAAAATATGGCAAATGAAGACTTTTGTGTAAGAGGCGAATGCCGTGGCATTGTCCTTCACGAAGAAAAAGGAATAGGCGGCTTTGGCTATGACCCACTTTTCTTTGTTGAAGAATATGGCAAGACCTTTGGTGAGCTTTCGGCAGAAGAAAAAAATAAAATTAGTCACAGAGCTGTGGCAACCGAGCTTTTTGCAAAGAAATTTTGCTTGGAGCTTATAAACAAGGAGTAAAATGAGTAGATATTATACAACTTCACTCTTTGTTTTCAGTATTTTTGGCGGCATAGTAACCTTTATGCTTGTTTCAAGTATGGCTGATATGCCTACTTCCGTGCTTTTTGGTGCTATAACAACGCTTGGAATATCAATAGTTATTCCTGCGATGTTTGCTTTGTCGGATAGAAAATTTATTCCCTTGCGCAAGGAAATAAAAGATCCTATCATTATCGACGAAAGAGTAAACTACCTTGTTGGTAAGGATATTAAGCAAGGCTTTATGATTACTACAAAGGATAGCATGTTCGTTATCTCACACGGTGAAACTACGCCCGTCAAATTCGAAATAAAAAAGAGTGATATTAAAAAAATTTCAGTAAGTGAAGGGATATATTTAAATATCTTCCTTGATTACGATAAATGCATCAGAGTTTTCGCTGCAAATTGTGAGGAGCTTTCAAAAAAGCTTCAGGCAGAGGGCTTTGGTAAATAAAATGGAGAGAAATATGTTAAATTCAAAACAGAGAGCCGCACTTCGTTCTATGGCGGCGCAGATACAACCCATTATGCAGATTGGTAAGGGTGGAATTACAGAAAATCTTGTGAAAACTGTTTCAGATGCTCTTGAAGCAAGAGAGCTTATTAAGCTTACAGTTCTTGAAAACTGTGACTATGGTACACGTGACATTGCAGAGGAGCTTGCAGAAGCAACTGAAGCCGAAGTGGTTGCTGTAATTGGCAGAAAAGTAGTTCTTTATCGTGAGAGCGAAAATAAAAAGAGAATTGAGATTTAATAGGTATGGAAGATATTACAAGAATTGGTATATATGGAGGTACTTTTGCCCCCATACATAATGGACATGTAAATGCTGCCAAAGCATTTATGGATCAGATGCAATTGCACTATCTTTTTATTATTCCCACAGCACTTTCTCCTTGGAAGATTCGCGATGAGGGTGATGATGCTAGACACAGAATGAAGATGTGTGAGCTTGCGTTTGAGGGGGAGCCCGGTGTTATCATTAGTGATATGGAAATAGAAAAGGGCGGAATAAGCTACACCGTTGATACGCTTCGTGCACTTGCAAGAGAAGATAGACGACTTTTTATGCTTGTTGGAACTGATATGGCACTCAAACTTGACCAGTGGAGAGAGCCTGATGAAATTTTCAAGCTTTGCTATCCCACATACGTAAGACGCGAGAGTGACAAGGTGCTTGAAAATCAAATAATTGAAAAAAATACACAGTATCTTGCTAAATACGGTAAGATTTGTAGAAGAATAATGACGAATGAAATTGAGCTTTCTTCAAGTGAGATTCGTCAGAATGTGCGAGAAGGCAAGGATATTTCACACCTTGTTCCCGAAAAGGTTGCACAGTATATTAAAGAAAATAACCTTTATTTGTAATTTTTATTTTTCTTGACAAAAATTAGCCAACTCAGTTTGGCGCATATAGAGTGAGGTATGTATGAATAATAATTTTAGTGAAGAAATGCTCGCGTCTTTGCGCGAGAATGTGAAAAATGAGATGGGAGAAAAGCGATATTTTCATACTCTTGAGGTTGAAAAAATGGCAATTCGTCTTGGAGAGATCTATGCTAAAGATCAAATACCTATGTTGCGGGCGGCAGCACTTTTGCATGACGTAACAAAGGAGAGAACAACGGACGAGCATATAGCTATTTGCGAGGGTGCGGGACTTCTTGTTTTAAAGGCAGAAAGAAAGTCGCCCAAGATGTTCCACGCAAAAACTGCGGCTCTTATCATTCCTGAAAAATATCCCGAGTTTGCAACACAAGAGCTTATAAACGCAGTTCGTTATCATACAACGGGCAGAGCTGATATGAGTATTGCAGAGAAGATAATCTATCTTGCGGACTACATAGATATGTCAAGAACTTTTGAGGACTGCATAGCACTTCGTAATTTCTTTTTCGATTTTGATTTTGAAAATTCGAGTGATGATGAAAAAATCTCTCATTTGAACGATACTCTCATTATGTCCTATAACCTCACAATAAAAGGACTGCTTGAGGATGACAAACACATAGATAAAACAACCTTTGAAGCAAGAAATTATTTGATTTTAAATAAATAATTTTTAGACCTCTTTGATTTACATAAAAAAATCAAAAGAGGTTGAATATGAAAAAAGGTTTAAAATTAAGTAATCTTGTTAGTGTGATGATAGTCATTTTAATTATGCTTGCTATCGTTACGGTATTGTTTGTAACAATGTCTGCAAAGGAAGATAATTCTACCGATGCACTTAAACGTACCAGTGGACAGAGCATATATAATTTCTTGATACTTGGTAGGGATAGTGCTGCAGGACTTTGTGATATGATAATGATCGCATCGATAAATACCGGTAGTGGTGACGTTAATTTTTTGCAAATTCCACGCGACACGTATTTTAACTGTAGCGAGGGAACTTATAAAAAGATGAATGGGGCACATAATTCCTTGGGCTCTGCAAAATCATTTTCTCAAGAACTTGCAAAAGCGTTGGGGATAAAAATTGACTATTATCTGTCCTTTGATCTTGATACGGTGGCACAAATTGTGGATACTGTAAAGGGAATTAAGGTAAACGTGCCGTTTGATATGGATTATGATGATCCTGCACAAAAATTATCTATACATCTAAAAAAAGGTGAGCAGGAGCTTGACGGCAAAACGGCAATTCAGTTTTTGAGATATCGTTCGGGATACGTTACGGGTGACCTGGGCAGAATTGACGCACAAAAGCTATTTTTGAATTCATTTGCAAAAAGAATAATAGAAATTGGCAATCCCTTTGCTCTTTATAACGTATTCAAATTGATATGTAACAAGGGTGAAACGAATTTAAAAGAACAGGACTTGATATCAATTGGAATAAAATGTGCGAAAACTCAAGGCGGAGAAGTATATTATATGACGGCTCCCGGTGAAGCAATACAAAGTGATATTAGCGGTGCTTGGTACTATATTTTGTCCGCATCATCCAATGTCAAGATTTTGAGTGAAAGATTTGGAATGTCAGAAATTTTTGACAAAGACAATAAATTTGTTGATAAGAACGTAAAATCGTTCTTTGATATATATAATAAAACCTGCGAGGTGAAAATATACACCGCAGATGAAATTGACAGCAATGAGATAAATATAAATTAAGATTGGAGAAAAACAATGGAAGAAATGACCAATTTGAATGAAGAGATAGGTTCTCTTGAGAATGCAACTCCACTTGAGGTTGCAAAGGCAATCGAAACTTTTCTTGATAACAAGAAGGGTAGAGATATCAAGGTGCTTCACGTAGAGGATGTTTCTAATATCGCAGACTATTTTGTAGTATGCACAGCAACAAGTAACACACATGTTAAGGCACTTTCGGGTGAGATTGAATACCAGCTTGAACGTCGCGGTGTTAATGCATATCATATCGAAGGCAGAGATAATATCTCTTGGGTAGTTCTTGACTACTGCAATGTTATGGTGCACATTTTCAACAGAGAAGCAAGAGATTTTTATAATCTTGAAAAATTATACGAAAATACTACAGCAGTAGAGGAATAAGAAATGAAATACGAACATTTAGTTATTGAAAAGAAATGGCAAGAATATTGGGAGAAAAATCACACCTTTAAAACAGATGTGTGGGATTTTTCAAAGCCCAAATATTATGTGCTCGATATGTTTCCATATCCGTCAGGTGTAGGACTTCACGCAGGTCACCCCGAAGGATATACAGCAACTGACATCGTTTCCCGTATGAAGAGAATGCAGGGCTATAACGTGCTTCACCCAATGGGTTATGACTCCTTTGGTCTTCCTGCAGAGCAGTATGCGGTAAGCACAGGCAACCACCCCAATGGTTTTACACAAACAAATATCAAGACATTCTCAAACCAGCTCCGTGAACTTGGATTTGACTATGACTGGGATAAGATGATTGCCACAAGTGACCCCGATTTCTATAAGTGGACACAGTGGATATTCAAACAGCTCTACCTTGACGGCTATGCTCAGTACATAGACATGCCTGTTAACTGGTGTGAAGAACTTGGAACAGTTCTTTCTAATGATGAAGTTATCGACGGTAAGAGTGAACGCGGTGGTTTCCCCGTAGTAAGAAAGAATATGAAGCAGTGGGTTATCAATCAGCCTGCGTTTGCTGAAAAGCTTCTTGAGGGATTTGACGAGATCGATTGGCCCGAATCCACAAAGCTTATGCAGAAGAACTGGATCGGCAAATCCACAGGTGTTGAGGTTAAATTCGACATTGTTGGCGGTGGTGAATTCTCAATTTTCACAACTTGCATTGAAACAATTTATGGTATCACATTTATGGTGCTTGCGCCCGACGGCGACGTTGTTAAACAGTTGATGCCCAGAATTCAGAATAAAGAAGAGGTTGAAGCATATATTGCAGAAACTCTCAAGAAAAACGATATGGACCGTACCGAGCTCAATAAGACCAAATCAGGTTGCGAGCTTAAGGGTGTAACTTGCATCAATCCTGTTAACGGAAAAGAAGCAAGAATGTTCATTGGTGACTTCGTTCTTGCAAGCTACGGTACAGGTGCCGTTATGGCAGTTCCTTCACATGACCAGCGCGACTTTGAATATGCGCAGGCGCACGGAATTGATATGATTCAGGTAATTGACGGTGACGAAAAACTCGGTCACGTTGACGTAAGTGAGCATGCATTCGAAAAGGGAGATTATCTTGGTAAGGGCTATCGCCTTGTTAATTCCGAAGAATTTACAGGTCTTACTGTTGAAGAAGCAAAAGAAGCGATTACTTCAAAGCTTGAAGCAATGGGCGTTGCAAAGAGAACTGTAAACTACCACTTCAGAGAGTGGATTTTCGCTCGTCAAAGATATTGGGGCGAGCCCGTTCCCGTTGTTCACGGTGAGGACGGGACAGTTCACGTACTTCCCGATGAAGAGCTTCCTCTTGTATTGCCCGAACTCGAAAATTATAAGGGCGTTGGTGGTAAAGCTCCTCTTGAAAATGCAGAAGAATGGAAGATGTATGATAATAACGGCATCAAGGGTAAGAGAGAAACATCAACTATGCCCGGTTCTGCAGGTTCAAGCTGGTATTTCCTTCGTTATATTGATCCCAAGAATGACAATGCACTCGCTGACCCCGAATTGCTTAAACATTGGATGCCCGTTGACCTCTATATCGGTGGTCCTGAGCATGCTGTTGGTCACCTTATGTATTCAAGAATTTGGAATAGATACCTTTACGATAAGGGAATTGCTCCTACAAAAGAGCCATTCAAGAAGCTTGTTCATCAGGGTATGATTCTCGGCTCTAACGGAATCAAGATGGGTAAGAGATTCCCCGAATTTGTAGTAAATCCTTCAGACGTTGTTCGTGATTACGGTGCAGATACACTCCGTCTTTACGAAATGTTTATGGGTCCGCTTGAAGTATCTAAACCTTGGAGTGACCAGGGCGTTGAAGGCGCAAGAAGATTCCTTAATCGTGTTTGGGCATTCTTCACCGAAGCGGAAAATATCGTTGATGGCGAAGTACCCGCACTTGAAAAGATTTATCACAAGAGCGTAAAGAAGATTACAGAAGACTATGAAAAGCTCGCATTTAACACAGCTATTTCACAGATGATGATTTTCGTTAACGCAGTTTATAAAGAAGGTAAATGTCCCAGAGCTTATGCAGAAGGTCTTGTTAAGATGCTTTCTTGTATCTGTCCTCACATTGGTGAAGAAATGTGGAGCATTCTCGGTCATAACGATACAATCGCTTATGAAGCTTGGCCCACATATGATGAAGCAAAGACAGCTGATGATTCTGTTGAAGTTGCAGTTCAGGTTAACGGTAAGCTCCGTGCAACTGTAATGCTTCCTGTGAACTGTGATAAAGATGAAGCAATTGCTCTTGCCAAAGCCGATGAAAAGGTTGCAGCAGCTATTGAAGGTAAGACAATTGTTAAGGAAATTTCAGTTCCCAACAAAATTGTAAATATCGTTGTAAAATAATTAAAAAACCCCTTGACAAATGGGGAACTTTGGTGTAAAATATAACAGTATATTGTTCGAGTAGCTCGAACCTTGAGGGGAGGGAAACAGAAAATGGCAGAAGTAAGAGTTAAAGAAGGCGAATCTTTGGATAGTGCTCTTCGTCGCTTCAAGCGCCAGTGCGCTCGTTCCGGTATCCTCACTGAACTTCGTAAGAGAGAACACTACG
>JAZKZP010000013.1:0-2158 GCA_045612715.1 Eubacteriales bacterium | reverse complement strand
TCAATAAAACTAACTTTTGTAGGGACCGGCGTCCTCGACGGTCCACAATAAAGGAAAAACATCAATTTTCGCGGCTTTGTGCAAACAAAATCAAATATTTTTATAAAAAAGTTACTTTATCTTTGAAATGGACCGTCGGGGTCGCAGGTCCCTACAAGATTATTTCTATTTTGAATTTGTTTGTACTAACACACCCACAAATCCCAATTTAGCAGAAAAAATCCCCACGAAATTCGTGGGGATTGGTTGTTTTTTATTTGGATTATTTGTCTGTTTTCTTAAGGTTTACAAGTGTATTTGTAATAATACCAAGGATAAGAGCACAAGCGATGCTTGTGATTGTTACCTTGCCGATGGACATTGCTGTTCCACCGATACCTGTGATAAGAATAACCGCTGTTGTGAAGAGGTTTGCATTATTTTCAAGGTCAACCTTCTGAATCATCTTAAGACCACTTACTGCGATGAAACCGTAAAGTGTGATGCAAACACCACCCATTACACAACCAGGAATGGAATCAAGGAATGCAACGAAGGGAGAGAGGAATGAGATTGCAAGTGCCATAAATGCTGTGAGTGTGATTGTTGCAACTGATGCGTTTCTTGTGATAGCTACGCAACCAACACTTTCACCGTATGTTGTGTTGGGACATCCACCGAATATTGCACCTGCAACAGAACCAACACCGTCACCAAGGAGTGTTCTGTGAAGACCGGGTTCTTCAAGAAGGTCGTGTTCGATGATGGAAGAAAGGTTCTTGTGGTCAGCGATGTGTTCTGCAAATACTACGAATGCAACAGGAATATAAGCAACTGCGATTGTTGCAACATATGACCATTCAAAGTCGCCAACGCCCTCAAGTGCTTTAAGTAATGAGAATTCAGGAACTGCAAGGAATGTTTTAAGTGTTACACCCTCAGCAACGAGTGCCTTGAAGGGAGCAAAGTCGATAACCATAAGGTCTGCATTGTTTGTAGCATATCCGATAATAGTGAATACAAGTGCTACGCCATAGCCTGCAAGGATACCAAAAATGAAGGGGAAGAGCTTGGCTGCTTTCTTGCCGTATGTTGAGCAAAGAACTACAACGAAGAGAGTAACCATTGCGCAGATGAATGAGAGCCAGATGTTAGTTGTCATAACGAAGCCGTTTCCATCATGAGGACCGTAAGAGAACACGTCATTTACTGCAGCACCTGCAAGTGAAAGACCGATAAGAGCAACTGTGGGTCCAATTACAACGGGAGGCATAAGTTTGTTGATCCAGTTTACACCTGCAAGTTTAACAACAACTGCAAGAATCACATAAACAAGTCCTGCGAACAATGCACCAAGGATAAGACCAAGGTAACCAAGACTCATAGATGTTGCACCTGCAAAAGCTGCACACATTGAGCCGATGAAAGCGAATGATGAGCCAAGGAATACAGGGCTCTTAAATTTTGTTAAAAGTTGATATACGAGTGTGCCTATACCTGCGCCAAAGAGAGCTGCAGAAGCGGACATACCATTTCCTACGATTGCAGGAACTGCGATTGTAGCAGCCATAATTGCAAGAAGCTGCTGAAGTGCGAACAAAACGGTTTTGAGATAACCAATTTCTTTCGGCTTAGTGTCAACATTGTAGATAAGTTTCATTTAAACTTTCCTCCTAAAATTTATTTTATTTTTATTTTTATTTTTATTTTTAGCATAAAAAAAGCTGATGAAAAAATCATCAGCAATAAATCAAATATTAAATGAAAAGATAAAAAGGGAATAGGACGCCACGGCACCGAATTTTTTGTTCATCACATTGAAATTCATCATTGTTTCGTCCACCTTTCTATTTACACTGTGAGGGATTATATCATAAAGGAATACAAATGTCAATACTTTTTTTGCAAAAAATATTTTTATTTTGCACTTTGTGTCAAAATAGGGTGTGTTATTTTGCACTTTCTACCATTTATTTTTTTCATTTCGTAGTATATAATATAAATACAAGGTAAAGATATTGAATTTTCAAATTTTGATTTATCGGGATGTTACTTTTGTTGCGAGTCGTCGGGGACGCCGACCCCTACAAAGATTAAGGAAATATTATTGTAAAATAATAGACATTTAGTAATCAAAACGGCTATAAATCGACAAAAATTAATTTGCAATCCGTAGGGG
>JAZKZP010000012.1:0-15186 GCA_045612715.1 Eubacteriales bacterium | reverse complement strand
AGTGAAGATTCCATCTCTTGATAGCACCTGTGTAACCACGGCCCTTTGTTATACCTGTAACGTCGACTTTTTCACCAGCGGCGAAGGTTTCGACAGTGATAACGTCACCAAGGTTGTAAGCTGCGCAATCATCAAGGCGGATTTCCTTAAGATGCTTCTTTGCAGGATCGCCTGCTTTTTCGAAATGACCTTTTTCAGCCTTTGTCATGTGTTTTTCCTTAACATCCATGAAACCGAGCTGAACGGCGTCATAACCGTCATTTTCGACAGTCTTCTTCTGTGCTACTACACAGGGACCTGCCTCGATTACCGTAACCGGAATAACATTTCCGATTTCGTCGAAGATCTGTGTCATACCGATCTTCTTACCGATAATACCACTTTTCATTTTGTGTTCCTCCTGTAGGTTATTGGTTGACGCTTTGTATTTCACTTTCGTGCTACGCCAACTTGACCGACAAAAGTGTCGCCGTGCGACAATTTTGTTCTAAAAATATGTTTTCGCTTGTTTATGAAATGAAGTGCTTGATTAAACCTGAACTTCGATTTCAACGCCTGCGGGCAATTCAATATTCATGAGAGCTTCTGCAACCTTTGCAGAGGGCTTGAGAATATCAATGAGTCTCTTGTGTGTTCTGAGCTCAAACTGTTCACGGCTATCCTTGTACTTGTGAACCGCACGGAGAATTGTGATAATTTCTCTCTCTGTGGGAAGCGGGATAGGACCAGATACTGTAGCGCCGTTTCTCTTAGCAACTTCAACGATCTTTTCAGCCGCTGTGTCGATAAGCTTGTGGTCGTAAGATTTGAGTCTAACACGGATTCTTTCCTTTACTGCCATTTTGTGTGCCTCCTTATAAGATTTCGTTCGCTTGCCGCTTACCGCCGCACCACAATATATAGTGGCTTGCGCGCATATATATAATAAATGTAGCGATTTGCGTCGTCGAACGAGTTTTGATGGGGCATCTTCCTTGAACACGGTATCGGGTGTTTTGCGTTTTCCCTTACAAAAACGGACTTTGCGGTCTGGGTTAAAACCGACAAACTCCGGAAACTCACAAATCCCCTCACGTTTTGGGAATTTTTGCGCCCGTTTAACGGACATACTCCACGAAAATTACCTGCTTTCGCAGCAACCTCTCGCTTCAACGCATATCAAGCGGAGTTATTATACCATATAAAAGCCACAAAATCAATAGTTTTTTGTGTGTTTTTATATGTGAGTTTTGTAGAATTTTTTCATTATTGTTTAGTTGTTTTTGTACATTATATATAATTTTGACTTATTTTTGTCAATTTTAGACTATATTTTCCCATTTTTTGTGCTTTTGATGCCTCTTTTTATCATTATTTTTTATAAATTATTGCCAAAAATTCACATATTAACAATTTGTTCATATTTTTCGGCTATAATTAAGCAGTAATAAGCGTTTTGGGAACAAAATGTCAAACAAACATTCACACCATTTGGAGTTATATATGAACTTTAAACACAACACACAAACCATATACAAAACCATTTCACTTTTAACTTTAGCATCAACAATATTGCTTTTGTTGTGCTTTATGTTTTCTTTTGATATGGTTAATGGTTATTTTATAGACGGGCTACTCCCCATTTTATTCGAAATAGCATTCATCCTTGGAATAGTCCTCTCAAGTGCAAGCGCCTTCGCCTTTGACAAGCACAAAATTATCAAAACAAGCAATTCGGACCACAACCACTCAACCCCAAAGCTTGTTCTTGCTATTTTGCTCGTGATATGCGCCGCACTCTTTAATTTTATAACAACTAATTTCTATTTTTCCATCAGTATAATCGGCATCGGTTTCTTTGCAATATACACATTTTTAAATAGAGGGGAAAACGCATATAAGTATAGCCACTCAAGACTGATGTGTTTGCTCCTTTCGTTGCTCTTCCCCGTTATCACAAACATCAACAACGGATTGGCAATTTATCGCCACAGCAACTCCGTCGAAAACGCTCTCACATCGGTTTTTGTAATTGCATATCTTATATATATTTTATATGAAGGAAATCGTCTTTTTACCGGTGTACATTCAAGATGGCATCTCCCCTCGATGCTTTTGTTCACGCACACAGGATTTTCGCTTTCAATATCTTACATCATTGCATATTTCACCTACGACGTGAACGAAAAATTGAGATTTTATCAAATGATCCTCATTTTCATATTGAGCTTGCTTGTGGAAATCGAAATCATAAGATTTGTCAAGAAAGCTGACTCACACACTCAAATCGAGTGGAATGAAATTGAAGCTCCCGAAATCTCCGAAGAAGAGATTTCTTCTAACTCAGAAGAAACTCACACAGAAGAACCCGAAATCATTGAAGAAAACACAAACGAAGAAAAAACGGACGAATAATAATCGTCCGTTTTTTCTTTATAAAATCAAATTTAATTTTTTAGTTTCTCTGCCCCGCGGTGAGTTTTATGAGCAACATTCGATTGTCCGGTTGAACGGACGCCTCATGAGCAGAACGGTTGCGCTTAATTTCGCCACACTTTGTGCATTTATGAACTATAACGAAGCCCTTTTTAGGATCAACCTCAGCAAAAATCGGTTCCATTGGCGCACGGCAAGTATTTTCTCTATCGCCGGGATTATTGTCAACATGAAGTGACCACAAGCAAAAAGGACAGTGGTTTCTCGAAGAATAACCGAGAGGTTTCACTTCTTTGCCACAATGCGCACAAACAAAAGAAGCATCATTTTTGGTAAATAATTTTTTCTCTAAATTTTCCATAATTTTTCCTTAAAATTCAAAATAAATATTGGGTCTATAATCAGATGACGTAATATACGCCACACAAAGCACAAAAACCATCAGCAAAGCAACATCGAAAGCAATAGCAAAGATAAGTTTTTTGTTGTTAGAGCTTGTTTTTTCTTTAATGTTTAAAAGCAACTCCTTGGGATATGGCGTACAAGCAAAACACAATATCGCAAGGAACAAAAAGTTTCGAACAAACGTATATCCAAATTCTTTATTCGCAAAAGGCAACCCTAAAGTTCCAAACATACCGAAAAAATATGACGAAAGTTCAGAAAAACCACCAACGGCAGGTTTGAAATAAAATATCAGCCAACCAATCAAAATAAAGAACAGTGCGTAAATATGTGCAATGGCACTCGGTATTTTATCAAGCCACTTTGATAAAAACAGCTTTTCTGCAACCAAAAGAACAAAATAATATAGTCCCCACAGCACAAAATTCCACGATGCACCGTGCCAAAGTCCCGTCAATAGCCAGACAATAAGCAAATTGAAAACGAGTCGCTTTACACCGCGCCTATTCCCACCAAGAGGAATATAAACGTACTCCTTAAACCAAGTCGAAAGAGTGATATGCCACCTTCTCCAAAATTCCGTGATACTTTTAGAAATATAGGGATAATCAAAATTTTCAGGAAAATGAAATCCAAATATCTTCCCAAGCCCTATCGCCATATCGGAATATCCCGAAAAATCAAAATATATCTGAAACGCATAAAAAATTATGCCAAGCCACAAAAGCAAAACACTCGTCTGTTCGCGTGGAATATCTTTAATCCGTTCCCAAATTTCCCCCGACACATCGGCAAGCAAAACCTTTTTGGCAAGGCCAACAATAAACCGTCGCACACCGTCAGCACTCTCATCAGCGCTATGCTTTCTATCATTTAATTCCCTCTCAACGTCGCTGTATCGCACTATAGGTCCTGCAATAAGTTGAGGGAACATCGAAACGTATGCGCCAAAATTTACAAAGCTCTTTTGAACAGCCACACCTCTTCGATACACATCTAT
The DNA here is from genome assembly GCA_045612715.1 of Eubacteriales bacterium. Taxonomy (GTDB): domain Bacteria; phylum Bacillota; class Clostridia; order Oscillospirales; family CAG-272; genus RGIG4608. Next base: position 11,366 of record JAZKZP010000012.1, on the reverse strand, counting down.
GATATATGACATTGATTGAAAGATATAAAACGAAATACCAATAGGAAGTGAAACACCTATCGGTTTTATAAAACTCAAAAAAGGAATACGCGAAAGATTGATTAGCAAAAAATCCGCATATTTGAAAAAACCGAGTATTGCAATATTAAGAGCAACTCCAATAATCAACACTCGTTTTCTTTTTTCTCGGTCCTCGCTCGCATTTTCAATAAGATAACCAAAAATATAGTTGATAACGATTACAAAAAGCATTATCAAAAGATATATCGGCTTCTCCCAAGCATAGAAAACCGCACTAAACAAAAACAAAACCAAATTTCGCCACTTAAATGGAGTGGCAAAATAGAAAACAATAGACAAGGGCAGATATAAAAACAAAAATTCATTGGATGAAAAAACCATTTTTATACCCTTCCCCTCGACTCGCAATCAATCCCTGTAAAGAATTCTGTTGAGTTCGCCCTCGCTCTCAAGCATTTTGCCAATTCCTATGCAAACACTCTCAAGTGGTTTGGGCGCCACCCTAACGTTTAACTTCAATTCGGATCTTATGTATTCAGCGAGTCCGGGCAAAAGCGCACCCCCACCCGTAAGGACTATTCCGTTACTTAAAACATCACTCATCAGCTCAGGTGGTGTCAATTCAAGCGTAAGCCTGATTTGATGCACAATCGAAGCCAAGGCAGGCTTGATGGCATAGAGAATCTCTTTACTTGTCGCAGTTGAAGAAATCACCATACCATTATTGAGGTTTCTGCCAAGTACCTCAGTTTCACCACGATTTATCTTCGGATGAGCCACACCAACCTTGAGTTTTAACCTTTCAGCAGTAAGCTCACCGATTTCAATTCGTCTATCGTTATAGAAATAATTAATAATAGCTTTATCGAGATTTGCGCCCGCAATTTTTTGCGAACGGGCAACAACTATCTCGCCAAGGCTTATAACCGCAGTTTCAGTTGTTCCCTCTCCAATGTCCACAACCATGCATCCCTTAGCACTAAGCACGCGAAGTCCTGCGCCAACGGCAGCAGCCAACGGCTCTTGAACAAGCGAAACGTTTCTTGTTCCCGCTTCGTAAATAGCAGTCTGCACAGCACGACGTTCAACCTCCGTACATTTGGTGGGTACGCAAACGTAGGCATCGGGACGAGAGAAAAAGGAAACAAGCTCCGTCTTTTCAAGCAAGCGCGAGATAAAGAGTGTGGTATCGTCCATATCGGAGATAACCCCCTCGCGCACGGGTCGTGAAACCTTTATATTATTGGGAGTTTTTCCAAGCATCTTCTTTGCCTGAGAGCCAAAGCAGATGTCCTTGCCCGTGTTCTTGTCAATTGAGATCACGGTCGGCGCAGACAAAATTATTCCGTTTTCTTTAAGATAAATCAAAGTGTTAGCAGAACCTAAGTCAATTCCAATTTGTCTTGCCATAATTATACCCCCTTTCAAGAATTTTTATGTATAATTTATACTCTATCAACGCTTATTACAGCAAAATAGGATTTATCAATTTTCTTGATTTCAGTTTCGATGAGCGAAGACACCTCTTTGTTAGTTCTCTTTTCTTCAAAGGGAATCTCAACATCAAAAATAAGATTTGTGTGTGTAGGACCGCTAACGCAACGAAAATCGTGAATGCGGAAAGATTCATCAACCTTCTTAACAGCAACTTGCACCTTGCCCTTGAGAGCGTTTATATGCTCATCATCGGTAACAATCGGGTCCATGTGTATTGTACAAGTAATATTATATTCAGCAAAAAGCTGTTTTTCAATATTATCAATTAAATCGTGCGCTTCAAAGAAATCACCCTTGCCGTCAACTTCTGCATGGAAGGACGCAATAGTAGCCCCCGCACCGTAGGAATGCACCAAAAGATCATGAATACCAATAATTCTCTCATCTTCAAGTGCCTTTGTTCTGATAATCTCTATAATTTCAGGATCAGGCGCCGAGCCGAGAATGATATTCTTGTTTTCGTTAAGAATTTTAAGTCCCGCAATGAGAATGAACACCGACACCACAAGTCCAACGTATGCGTCAATATTCAATCCCAAGAACATCCAAACAAGTGCAGAAACAAGCGTTGCACCCGTTGAGAATACATCTGAGAAGCTATCGGCACTTGCTGCCTTCAAAAGTTCGGAATTAATTCTCTTTGCAATATTCTTATAGAAGAATCCAAGCCAAAGCTTTGCCAGAATGGACAAAGCAAGCACAACGAGAACGATATAGCTCTTATCCATGGGACTGGGAGTTAAAATTTTAAAGAAAGACTCTTTAAGCAAATCAAATCCGATAAAAAGAACAATAACGCCAACCGCCATTGAAGCTATATATTCAATTCTCGCATGTCCAAACGGATGCTCGCGGTCTGCCGGCTTTGATGAAATTTTAAAGCTGATAAGCGAAATAAACGATGACCCAGCATCAGAAAGATTGTTGATAGCATCGGCAGAAATAGCAACCGAGCCGAAAATTGTACCTATAGTAAACTTGCCAACAAAGAGCAAAAAGTTTATAATGATACCAACGATACTCGTCATCGTTCCGTATTTTTGACGCACCGCGCGGTTTTGAGTATTGTCAGAATCTTTAATGAAGAGATTTATAAGTAGTTTTGTCAAGAAAATGACCTCAATTCTAATATTTTTTTAATTTTTTTGAAAAAAATTTGTAATAAACTCTTTTCAAAATCGATTTTATGTATTATAATTATATAGATATATTTATTATACTACTTTATTCTCTTTTTTTCAAGAGCAAAAACGTATTTTTAGAAAATAGATTTGGAGGATTTACCTTATGAAAAACAAATACACCCTCACAGTAGCTAATGCGCAAATCAATATCATCACAGACGAAAACAAAGAAACTATAGATTCTATTGTTGGCGTTGTTGACCGCAAAATAAGAGAGGTATATTTACATAGCAAGGGAGAATGCTCAAGAACAAACGCAGCAATTCTCGTTTGCCTTGATTACTGCGCAGAAAAAATAGAACTTCAGAAAACTCTTAAAAATCTCAATTCCGAGGTGGAGCGTCTTACAGTGCTTAACGAAGCTGCAGAAAGAGAAAAAGCAGCACTTGAGCGCGAGATTGAAACTCTTCGTGCAACACTTAATGCAACCGTTTCTCAAAAGCCCGCAGCAAAAAAGGTTTCTGAAGATCAAATAGCTTTTGATGACGTGGCTGTTGAAGAATCTCCTGTAGAAGCAGCTCCCGCTGTCGAAACTCCTGCAGAGGTTGTTGCAGAAACTGTTCCCTCGGACGAGCCCGAAGTGCTTGCAGAAACACTCACTCCCCCAGCAGAAGAAAGTTCAAAAACCGTTCTCAAGCTCAAAAAGAAAAAGGTTCGTGCAATGTTCGATAATATCTCATTTGACGATATTTAATAAAGATGAAAAATAATCATAAAAGACAATTCAAAAACGACTCAAAGCCCCAGCGAAAAGATGGGGCTTTGAATTTAAAGCAAGAAATCGTCACAAAAACCGATATTTCGCAGATAATTAAACGCACAGATAAAAAAACCAATAAAAAACTTCCCGAATTGCTCGCACCCGCAGGCTCATTTGAAGCTCTCAAAGCCGCAATAGCAGGCGGAGCAGATGCAGTATATTTCGGTGGTGGCGATTTTAATGCGCGCATAAATGCCAAAAACTTTACAAACGACGAATTAAAGCAGGCAATTGATATGCTCCACTCCTGTGGCAGAAAAGCATATATAACCCTCAACACACTCGTTCACGAGCGAGAGCTTAATGATTATCTCCGATTTGCAGAATTTGTTTATAAAGCAGGCGCAGATGCTCTCATCGTTGCCGATATCGGTGGTGCCGAAGCAATACATCGCCACCTTCCCGACTTTGAACTTCACGCATCAACTCAAATGTCAGGTCACAATCTCGCACAAGCAGAATTGCTATCCAAATGCGGATTTTCTCGTATGGTTTGTGCTCGCGAATTGCCCAAGGATGACATCGAATATCTTGTAAAAAATTCACCAATAGAAATAGAAATGTTCACTCACGGCGCTCTTTGCGTGTGCCATTCTGGACAATGTCTTTTTTCATCGTTGGTGGGGGGACGAAGCGGAAACCGTGGCGAATGCGCACAGCCTTGCCGTTTGCCCTATAAAGATAACAACGGAGCACAAAGCTATCCCCTTTCCTTAAAAGATTCTTCTCTTGCAACCCACATAACTGAACTCATAGATTGCGGTGTTCATTCCCTTAAAATCGAGGGTAGAATGAAATCTCCCGAATACGTTTTCGGTGTTGTTCGTGCATTCAGAACTCTTCTCGACGAAAACAGAAATGCGACACCCAATGAACTCGCAACACTCGCTCGTGTTTTCTCACGCGGTGGCTTTACCGACGGCTATTACAAAAGAAAAATCAATTCAAATATGCTTGGAATTAGAAGTGACGAAGAAAAATTCATCTCTAAAACCACGCTTTTTTCAAGCGAAAAAATTGACGATATAAAACCAATTAAACATCCCATCTCCGCATTTGCAAGGATTAAACTTGAGAAACCAATGGAGCTCACTCTCATCCACGGCGAAACTGTTGTCACCGCATACGGAGATATTCCCGAAAAAGCAATCAATGCGCCCCTCTCGTTTGAAAACGCAAAGAAAAATCTTTCGAAATTTGGTGCGAGCGCATTTGAATTAAATGGTTTTGACGCGGAAATTGATGAAAATGTCATCGTTCCCATCTCCTCGCTCAACGCGCTTCGCAGAGAAGCGACAGCAATGCTTGAAGATGCGCTGGGAAACACCGCAAAAGAACGCACAGGATTTGAAAAATATATTCCTGTTTATTCTAAATCCACTAAAAAAGCTCTCACAACTGCACGTTTTTACAAAGCAGAACAGATAACAGATGACGCAAAAGAATATTTTGACATAATCTATCTTCCTTTGCAAAACTATAGTGGAGAGTGCGAAGGTATTATTCTTCCACCCGTGATTTTAGATGGTGAATTAAACCAAGTAGGAAAAATGCTTGAAAAAGCAAAGCAAGACGGAGCAAAATATGCACTTGTCGGTAATCTTGGCGCATTGGAATTGGCAAAGAAATTTGATTTTATTATTCACGGCGACTTCCGTTTCAATGTATATAATAGCGAAAGCGTCGCAAAGCTTGAAGCACTCGGCATAGAAAATATCATCCTTTCTCCCGAGTTGACTTTACCTCAAATGCGTGACACAAAGGGTGATACAAGCGCCATAATTTATGGCAGAATTCCGCTTATGCTCCTTGAAAAATGTGTTGCGAGCGAAGTGGTTTCTTGCGAAACGTGTACCAATGGTAGCGCAAGCCTCACCGACCGCAAGGGCATCACCTTCCCTGTCCTTCGTGAATTTGAGCATAGAAATGTCATTTATAATAGTGTTCCGACATACATGGCGGACCGCGAAAGTGACCTTTCTCGCACAGGAATTACAAATCGACACTTTATTTTTTCAACCGAGAGTAAAAACGAGATTGATTATATTATCTCCTGTCACAAAAATCATACTCCGGCAAAAGAAAATCAAAAAATTCGAAGAATTTAACTTCTTCTTCTTGACAAAGCACCATTTATTTGCTATAATAAGTGGTGCTTTGAGCAACCGAAATATAGCGCGCGTGCTTTGGGTGAGCAAACAAAAATATCACAGTGTGATGTTTTTGTGCAGCGAAGGAGCCAAAGCAAGGAGTGTTGCGAGCAATTTATTTGCGAAGCAAGACGACTATGCGACGCGAGTGGGCGGACAAAGCATGTCTTGAAAGACAAAACAGACCAATAAATTTAATAACGAGATGTGGCGCAGCTGGTAGCGCGCGTGCTTTGGGAGCACGATGCCGCAGGTTCGAGTCCTGTCATCTCGACCACAAAAATCCAAGTTTGATAATCAACTTGGATTTTTTGTTTTTTAGCATCTATATTAAAAAGCAAAAATCCCCAAGATGGCATTTGTAATCTTGGGGATTCGTTTTATTTTCTTATTGTTCGATGATCATCTGTTGAGGGATTATCAATAAGCTCCCCGTGCTCACCAAACCGTGAGCCATGGCAAGGACAATCCCATGTGTGCTCGGCTTTATTATATTTAAGTGCGCAACCAAGGTGTGGACATCTGGGTGCTGTGGGCGTGAGAAGTCCCACAACCGATTCGAAAGCATTGACCGCAAGCTTTGGACGAAATATATTTCGCGAGGGTGAAAACACCTCGGCATAGACGCTTGGCTTCTCCAAAACAAGATCACAAAGAACATCAGCAGAAACCATTGCGTTTGTCATACCCCACTTATTAAAACCGGTTGCCACAAACACATTCGGCATAGATTTAGAATATTGACCAATATACGGAATATCATCAAGCGTCATACAATCTTGCGTTGCCCATTTTCCCACAATCTCTGCATTTTTGTAATACTTTTTGGCAAAATCTTCAAGCTCTTGCCAACAGCCACCCTCCTTGCCCGTGCGATGATCTCCCCCACCAAGAATCAAAAGGTCGCCATAGTCACGAAACGAAAGCCCCGTGTCGCATTCATCAACATAGATTCCATTAACATTTTGCGCTCCCCTTATGGCAATAACGTAAGAACGGTGCTGATAAAGTTTCAGGGGATATAATCCGTGTTTGTTTAGAATTGGAAAGTGAGTAGCAATAATCAGCTTTTTATAAGAGATTGCACCATGGTTGGTAATGGCTTTATTCGGCATCAATTCCACTACTTTAGTGTGTTCGTGTATCGGAAGGTCTTTCGCGATAGCATATAGAAATTTCAACGGGTGAAATTGCGCTTGATTCTTCACACGCACAGCACCTGCAACTGTAAATGGAAGCTCACTCGCATTCGAAAACTCTGCATTCACTCCAATTCTATTCAGCGCTTCAACTTCTTTTTCAATCTTTTGGGAGTTATTCAAAGAATAAACGTAGGAGTCCCTCTTCTCAAAGTCGCAATCTATATTTCGGCAAAGGTGTGCATACTCCTTCATGGCTTTAATCTGCGCTTCAACGTAAAGTCGCGACCTTTCCACGCCAAAACGCTTAATCATTTTCTCGTAAATCAATCCGTGACCAAGAGTGATTTTTGCCGTAGTATTCTTTGTGATACCACTGCAAATTTCTTTAGCTTCTGCTAATATACAATCCACTCCCGCGTTTTTTAGTTTATACGCACACAAAATCCCTGCAATCCCACCACCGATGATTAGCACATCGGTGTTTTTGTTGCCTCTCAATGCCTCAAATTTCTTTTGCGTCACATCTTGCTCCCAAACCGATTTCATAACATTTCCTCCGAATTTCAATACGATTAGTATTTGCACAGTGGCGCAAAATATACGCATACTTACCTCACACTAACGACACATCAAAACCAAAGGGACAACCTTACGGTTGTCCCTTTTTAATTATTTATCTTGTTTTTTCTTTCTCTGGAAAGTCAATTTGAGAATAAATCCATCAAGAACGTAAAGTACGGAAGGAAGAACAAGTGTAATCATAAGAACTGAAACAAGTGTTCCCTTTCCAAGAAGTGTACCAACAGTTGAAATGGATGTCAAGCTTGCAACCATACCAACGATAAATCCACAAATTGTAAGAATAAGTCCCGATGTAAATACAGTAGGCATCGCAGATGAAACAGCCGCCAAAAGCGCTTCTTTCTTATCCATTGTCTTGCGGAAGTCAAGATAATTAGTTGACATCAAAATTCCATAGTCAATGGTTGAACCCATCAAAATACAGGTTGCGATGATGTAACTCATAAAGAACATAGGTCCTGTGATAAGGGATGTGGACATACAAATCCAAATAGCACCCTGAATTACAGCAACAAGAACAACGGGAAGTGACAATGAGCCGAATACAAACGCAATAATAAGGAAGATAGAGATTATTGTGAAAACTGTAATAAGCTTGTTATCGCTTTCAAACGTTTCTTGAAGCTCATACGTTGAAACTATATGACCTGCAACGTAAGCATTCTCGCCAAACACCTCTTTTACTGACTTGATAAGGTATTCAACAAATCTTGATGATTCCTCGCTTTCGCTTGGAAGGTCAACGGAAACAAGCATTCTGTAGTGATTTTCACCAAGGAAGAGCAAGCCCGCACCCTGAATAGCTTTTTGTTTATCAGCCACCTGTGCCTTGCGCTCTTCGGTCATCTTGGACTTCAAAAGCTCATTTGTATCCATATTATCAACAACGAAATCAAGAAGGTCTCCCGCAATAATAGGATCGGTCATTTCGTCCTGATTTTCGTTGACGTACTTAAGATAAATACCGGAAATTGTATCGGTAGAAAGGCTTGATGAAGCAGTAAGACTCTGAACGTCGCTTTGCAACTGATTGAGCTTGCTTGTCATATCCTTGTAGTTGTATGATTCAACGTCGGAGAAGAATTTGTCAACCACAACAACGTCAAGCATCTTAAGTCTGCTTTCTTCAGAGATATTCTTTGAAACTGTTTCGTTTGTTGCGATAGTTTCGTTAACAAAGTTAACAAATTCTCTACCGTCAAGTTTTACGTTGGGAACAAGACCCTGTTCGCGATAGTAGATAATATATGCCTGTTGAATAACACTGGGTGTTGCATTAACTTCTCTTGTGGGGTCTGAAGTAACCGCGTGAACAACGTCCACCAAGAAGGGATAGAATTCTTCAGCATCAAGCTTCTTATCCAAGTTGTTATAAACAAAGAGATAATTGTTTACCATTTCCTTGAGTGGCTTGAACGCAGGGAACATTGTAATGATCTGACCGGCAATGTTTTTGTTTACTATGTAGTCAAAAAGATCCAAAACCATAACGGTGTCATCTTCTTCAAGGCCGTTGGCAGTAATATACATATCAAATGCCATACCTGCAACCGCAACCACGTCTTCGCCAAGCTCTTTTTTAGCAAGTTCCTGGAACATCTCGCGAGTAACCTGTGTTTCAACGTTAGTAACAAAATCATTCAAACCGTTTGAAAGTTCAGCAAGATCTACAACTGTTTGCTCGTCAATAAGTGTTTTTGTATCCTCTTGAGTTGAAATTTTGATCATATAGTCAAGCATCTCGCGGAAGTTAACCTTTTTATCACCAAACTCATCGAAGAGATACAAGCCATACATCTGGTTTATTTGGAAAAGAGTAAGGTCGGTTCCCTCCATAACTCCTGTTGTAACAAGAGTATGCAAGTCTTTTGCTGTGTAAGAATTATTAACCAACTGATTAATAACAAGAAGTGTTTTAAGTGTCTTCATAACTGTTTCATCAGCAAAATCCTTCGCCTGCTCGTCAGTTTCAAGCAAGTGAACAGCATACTCAACGAATTCCTCTGTAGTAAGCTTTCTGTTTTCTGCATCATTATTGTACAAATGATAAAGCTCAAACAAAAGTATTACGTCTTCTCTGGGAATATTGAGCTTCTCCACAGCCTTGTCAATGTCATACACTTCTCTTACTGTATTGGAGTAAGCTGTATAGTTTTGAAGCGGAACGCGTCCGTCGGCAGTTTTGAACTCACTAAGCTTTTGGGCAAGAAGTGTTTCTCTTCCCCAGTCGCTGTCACCCTTGGGGTACACAACAACGATTGTATTGTTAGAACCGAATGTGTCAATAATTTCTTGGTTGGGATTTGCAGTATCGGTAAACATAAATCCGTTCAAGGACTGCAAGCATCCCGCAGCAATTATCAACGCAAGAGCAAGACAAAGAACAACTTTGCCACGCTTGAAGGCAATATTGCAGAAATGCTTTCCTGTGAAAACGAAATCGCGCTTCTTGAACTTATTCATGAACTTGTCTGTAAGAAGAAGCAATGCAGGGAGCAAGGTGAGAGATACCAAAGCAGAAATTGTGATACCCTTTGTAAGAACGATACCAATATCAAAACCAATCTTCATTGTCATGAAGAGAAGCGCCAAAAGTCCTGCTATTGTTGTACCTGCACTTGCAAGAACAGGCTTGAACGTAACCTTAATCGCCTTCATCATCGCCTTGCCGTCATCGTCCATTTCCTGTTTGATGCCTCTGAAGTTGTGAAGAAGCACGATGCTATAGTCAACCGAAAGCGCGAGCTGCAAAATAGCCGCAACCGCGTTTGTTATGTACGAAATCTCACCAAAGATAACGTTTGTACCCATGTTGATAATAACTGCTGCAAAAGAAGAAAGAAGCAATATCATGGGTTCAAACCAAGATTTAGCCATAATAAGCATAATTATATATGCAAATACAACTGCGATTCCAAGAATAATGAAAATCTCACTCTTCATGGTGTTACGCATGTCTATCTTTTCAACAACAGCGCCACCGTAATTTGTTTTGCCTTCAAAAAGTGTATCAAGCTTTCCTTTTATGCCATCAAGAACCTCTGCTGCGGTTGTTGAATATTCATCACCGTCAACGATAACTGCGAAAAGAGCATCACCTGTTCCGTCCGCATCATCATCTCTGAAATAGCCCTTGTCGTCCTCATCGAAATTAACAAGAAGAACATGTGGAACAGTCTTTATCAACTGACTGATTTCGAGCGCCTTGTCAACATTGACGTCCTCAACCATCACTTGAATATTACCTGTCATTCCAAATTCCTCTTCGATGATGTTCAAAGAAATTTTGGTTTCTGTGGATTCATCAAGGTAGTCTGAAATATTGTAGTTGATTTTAACCGATCCAAAAAGAACCAAGCTAACTACAAGCACGATCGCAAAAATCGCCAAAACAATATACTTTGCTGATTGTTTTTTCATCATAAAAATCTCCTTAGGGGTAACTAACACCAAAATCCGATACTATCGCATTTTAATGCTCTTACATTATATCACAACATTACCAAAAAATCAACATTTATTTTTTTGAGCCAACAAACATTGTTCATTTAAAACAAAAGAAACGAAATCAGCAAGATGATTTCTTGTTAATCTCGTTCTTTTTCATATGATTAAATTGGGATTTATAGGGGAGTTTGCCTTCGCGCGTTGTCATTCTGGAGTGGAGGCGCGCTGAGATTCTATCGCGTCCTTGTGTCATTCTGGAGGGAGTGAAACGACCGATAGAATCTCGTTAGGACACAAGGACTGCTCCAGAATGACATCTAAAGATGTCCTGCGCGCCGCAACGATAGAATCTCGCGCGGAAATTTAACGAAATCATACAATAAAACTTGTAGGGGCGCACCGGTGCGTCCGCTCGTCCGCTAAATTGGGATTTATAGGGGAGTTAGAAAAAGTTAGTTTGTGTTCGGAACGGGAGGCGAAACGCCTCCCCTACAATGTATAATATTGTCTATTCGTAGGGGAGGGATATCCCCTCCCGCAATTTTAATTCAAACTATCTCCCCTATAAATCAAAATCTGAACA